>JACQRL010000022.1 GCA_016206485.1 Planctomycetota bacterium
AAATAGGACTCCACTATATCGCTGCTCACAATTTTCAATTTTATCCAGGATTAAAACCGGCAGACCGGAAGCCGGTGCCAAAAACACTCCGTCTGACTTTATTACAGGTATATATTGTTTTTTTGATTCGCCCACACAAATGCAAAACTCTTTTTCAATTCCAAACTTGATCCTCGCATATCTAAATAACAAATACACAGCGACTCCTGTTAAAACCGCGATTAACGGAGTCAATAACAACGGGATGAAAAATGAAATTCCCAACTTTGAAAAATTCATCTGAGTTCCGACAGCCGCAAATCCTGCGCCTGCAAGTGCTCCAGTTATAGAATGGGTCGTAGAGATCGGAAATCCAAGCAGAGTAGCAAACAATACCGTTAAACCTGCGCCACAGACTACAGACAACAGAAATTCAGGAGCCCCTGCTAGATTATCAGAAACTAAACCTTTACCGGAAAAATTCCGTACCAATTCACCTGCAAGTACTACCGAACACAGAGAACCTGCAAATGTGGTTATGGTCGCCCAAATCAAAGCACCTTTATAATTCGTCGTTCCACTTCCGAAAAGCGTAGCAACACCTTTAAAATTATCATTAGCTCCATTAGAATATGCCAATAAACCGCAACCAAGCACTGTCAGACAGATCAATAACACCGGCTTTCTCCTTTTAAAAAGGAAGCAATGAGCTTACCAGGTCTCTTCTTCAAAAAATAATGCTCATACAACATAGTCCAGTTTCTATAGGTAGTTTTAAATGTACCCAGTTTGCCCCAGTGACGAGCTGTTATTAACACTTGATCTTTTATACAGAACGGCGCGGAACATTTTCTTAACTTTTTTGAAATGAGCAGATCTTCCAAAAATCCTTCATCCGGATATCCTCCTGCCATATCGAACAGTCTGCTATGAATCACAATCGCCTGATCACCGAAAGGCCTGTACCATAACCTGCCCCTAAGATAATTAAGAAATTTTATTGCCCGTAACCCGCAGCTTGCATCCACTATAGAGTGATCAAAAAATCCCCAGCCGCTATTCAATGTTCGTATTTTATTAACAAGAGCAATTACTGACATCTCCGGAATTTCCGTGTCCGCATGCACAAACCACAACCATCTCCCCAATGCCGCTCTTGCGCCCATATTCATCTGGACTGCCCTACCCTTGCCGGATTGCAAATAATTTACTTCCTGAAACTCTGAACAAACTCGCCCAGGATCATCAGAAGAACCTCCATCAACCACTATTACTTCATACTTTATATCAACTACCTTCAACACCCTTAAAAAATTCTGGAGACACGATTTCAAATTAACAGCATCATTATACACAGGAATAATTATCGATAGCGGGATCGGCGAACTATGCCTGACAACCCTCAGATCATCTTCATTATCAATATCAGGAAGCGGGTCAAGCACAGTTATTTTCAGACCCTGGATTTTATTAACTGTTTGGAGAAGAACTCTTGAAGTGCTGAACTCTACTCCGCTAAAAATTCTCTCTGCCAATCCCGAAATATTCTTAAATGAAATAATATTGTATCCTCCATCATTGCTTGGAACAATACACACATCATACTTATTATGTAAATCGATGATTTTGCGGATTAATGCTGTCGTGATAAACAAACAGTCGCTGCTGCAGTGCATCACAATATCATATCCATTACTGAAAGCAAATTGAGATGATGCAATAAGCCTTCCTTCAAGATCTCCTGATGGCTGCTTGAGATAAAAATCTGACCCCTCCAGGAACTCTTTTACAAGATCGCTTCCATCATAATACGCGCACAGTTTTATATTATCATTTGTAGATGCTTTTAACTGGTGATGAACAAGCTGCAGCATCCGTTTGTATACGCTTCTTGCAAGTTGATCCCCTATAGTTTTAGCAAGTCTTGTTTTAACCCCTTGCGAATCAGGATGCCTGCAATATTCAACAATTAATGCTTTTACTTGTACCATGTTCTACGTCTACGTTCCACGTTCTACAATTCAATTGAAGAGTCTCCACCCCCACAGATAAATTCCCAACATTTTTTTTACTCTTGAAGTAAGCTTTGTCGCCATATACTCTCCGGCTGCTTTCTTTATCAACATGGAAGAAACCGGATAAGGAAAGATAATATTATAGAGCCGGGAAATCTTCATCTTTTCTTTTACCGCAAACGTCAGATAACCTATCATTTCACCCGCATTATGCGCTACAACAGTCGCTCCTAAAACATAACCTTTTTCCGTGATTAGGACCTCAATAAAGCCATTTTCTTCACCATCAAGAACATATCTGTCAACTTCCTTCAATTCTACATGAATTCTCCGGTATAAGATTCCTTCTTTTTCCAACTCCGACTTATATTTGCCAACGTGCGCGACCTCAGGCTGTGTATAGGTACACCATGGAATAACCAACTTTTCAACATCTTTTTTGCCGAACGGAAAGACCGAATTTTGAAGGGCGATTTTAGCCATTGCTTCTGCTGCATGAGTAAACTTATAAACAGAACAAATATCTCCGGCAGCGTAAATTTTGCTGTTTGTTGTCTGTAAATACTTACTGACTTTAACCCCTGTTTTCGGATCATACTCGATACCCGCAGATTCGAGATCGAGTTCGACATTTGGTTGCCTGCCGATGGCAAGCAGTACCTCATCTGCATCCACGAAAAGTTCCACTCCCTCTCTTTCATAATAAATTCGCTTCGAATTTCCTTGTCTTTCGACACGCCTGATTTTAATACCCAGATGCATATGAACTCCTTCCTGCTGGAGTTTTGTGGTCATAAACAGAGATATTTCTTTTTCCTCTCTGGGTAGGACAGTCTGTCCCTGATCTAATATATGAACTTCACTCCCAAAACTGTTAAATGCCTGTGACATCTCGCAGCCGATCGGGCCTCCGCCAATAACAGCCAGTCTCTTAGGAAGCTCAATCAAAGAAAAAACCGTTTCATTAGTCAGATATCCCGCCTCTTTGAGCCCGGGAATTGGAATATATGCTGCTCTGGCACCGCTGGCGATTATGCAGCGCCTGAAAACAAGCGGTTTGTCATTAACAGAAAGAGATTCAGCTCCGATAAATCTCGCCTTTCCAAAATATACATCGATTCCCAATGACTTAAGTCTATGGACTGAGTCATTTTTACTTATTTCAGATCTCAATCTGCGCATCCTTTCCATTATTTTTGGAAATTCAGGTTTTAGATTATCAGCGCTTATCCCATAAAGAGAGGATCTCCTTAATTTCTGTATTATTTTCGCTGAAGCTAATAATCCTTTAGAAGGAACACACCCGAAATTCAGACAATCACCCCCATAATAATTTTCCTCAATAATCGCCGTCCTAAGCCCCAATAACCCTGCCCCTACTGCGCTGACCAATCCTGCTGTTCCAGCTCCGATAACAACCATATCATAAGGAGCGCTTGGCTCCGGATTCACCCATCCTTCCGGATGGACATTCTCGACCAGTTTTCTGTTAAACTCATCATTAGGATATATTTCCAATTATGCCTCCATTTTCGTATCGCTTAGTTCTTCTGACAATGCCTTTTTCGCTGTCTGCGTAACAAGCGCCACTACCAAAATCGTCGCGACAAAACCGATTATATAAAATATTAATTTAGCTTTTTCAACTGAGGATGAGGACGCAACTTCGGTCGCAACAACACCTATGTAAATATATAAAAACGTGCCCGGCAACATTCCGATAAAACTAGCAATCAAATATGGAATCAAGCGAACTTTAGCCACACCAAGAAAATAATTCAGGAGAGTGTATGGAAAAAGCGGAGACAGTCTGGTAAGAAAAACTATCTTAAAATCATTCTTTTCCAAAGCGCTGTATAACCTTTTAAATTTTGGGTATTTCTCAATCCAGGTTTCCACCCTGCTTCTCAAAAAGGTTTTGGAAATAAGAAACGCAAAAAATGCCCCAAGATTTGATCCGAGCACAACAACTATTGTCCCCGTCACAAGCCCGAAAACTCCCCCACAAAGTACTGTAATCGCGCTTCCGGGAATTAATAAAACTGCAAAAACACCATACATAACAATTACCGTTACAATGCCCGGAATTGAATACTCTTCAACAAAACTTCTGATATACTTCACAAACTTATCTACAGGCAGGAAAAAGATTCCAACCGTAAATACAACTGCAATTAACGCAAATATTATTAATTTTGCTTTGTTCATAATAATTCAAATACGAAACTTTTCCTGACTCAGTTCCGTAAAACAAGTAGAATACAATTAATTATGAGTATTGTAATATTATTTTTGTTAGAATTTGCACAAGGAGAAAGCGAGCGGACAGCAGACCACTCATCATATTCACAGTTGCTGAAAAAATATGCAGATAAAGACGGTTATGTTTATTACAAAGGTTGGAAGGAGAACCGTGGAGATCTCGAATCTCTTAACTTGTACCTTGGATCTCTGGGAAAAGTTGATCCTGATAAACTCTCCAAAAAAGAAAAACTTGCCTTCTGGATAAATGCCTATAATGCCCTTACTATAAAGGGAATTCTGGAGTTTTATCCGATCAAAAGCATAAAAGACAAAGTAAGTAGTTTCTTTGGTTATAACATATGGAAAGATTATATTCTCAAAATTAACGGCAAAGAATATTCACTCAATGACATCGAGCACAAAATTCTCAGAAAGATGGAACAGCCTCTTATACATTTCGGATTGGTATGCGCATCAATTGGATGCCCCAGACTCCTGAATGAGGCATATACAGGAAATAATGTGATAAAACAGCTTGAAAACAATGCCAAAAACTTTTTTAAAACTGGTTCAAAGTTCAAAATAGACAAGAACAAAAAATACACCTGGCTGTCGCTGATATTTAAGTGGTTTTGGGATGATTTTGGAGATTCTCAGGAAGAAATCCTCAAATTTATCGCCAAATACACAGATGAGGAAACCTCAAAGTTTCTGAAGCAGGAAGGACTGAAAATCTACTGGCTCGATTATGACTGGAACCTGAATGAAAGAAAAGAGCCAATTGAGAAAGATAACTGATCCTCCAAGACCTAAAGACCAGGTAAAAATAACAGCTCAATAGTCTTGATTTCTAAGTTATTAATGTAGGAGAACATGATGCATACACAAAAGAAATTCAAATCATCGATTTTTGGCTAAAAAGCAACTTGGTGAGTTCATTCCCACCATTATTCAACAATATGATTATGGAATTAGGAAGAACAATAGATTTCATGTATCGTAATGTTGATGGAGTATATGCAACTTTGTGTAAAGCATATTTAGAGTCGACATCTGCAAATTGTGGAGGTAATAAAATTTACACTAATGAACAAAATAACGAACTTAATAAGCAAGTGAACGGAGTTTCTATCTATCAACCGGTCAATGGCATAACATTGGTAGCAACCCCTGTGGCTGGATC
>JACQRL010000240.1 GCA_016206485.1 Planctomycetota bacterium
CTCATAACCTGGAGGTCACAGGTTCAAATCCTGTCCCCGCTACCACTTTTATGGCCAGCAAATCGGGTTTATGGGTCTCTGAGAAAAGGTTAGGGCTTTTGTCCTAAAAAATGTCCTAAAACTTTTTGGTAACTGCAGCCCTGAGCAAAGTCGAAGGGCTACCTTGAATGGTAGTGAGGTGTTCGCTTTATTTAGACACGTGGGATTTTACTTCCCCAAATAAAAGAGTATTGAGTTTATTCAGTATGAATCACAAAGTGTGCTTGAAATGTAATACATTAACCCGTTTAAAAATATACGCAATCCGCATTATAATATATAAATTGTTCACGGCGCAAGGCGTGTGATGGGTCCGGGCTGGAAGGTTATTGTAGTGAATGTTGTAGACCTTCGCATTGTGCTAGGATTTGATAACATCAAAGTAGTAGGAACAAGCGGTTGATTAAATGTGTAAAATATTCCTCCGGTTCCACCCATGTTCCAGCCGCTGGGACCGTTCCAAGGAACGAGACCAGATATATCTGTGTCAATGACAATTATTTTGTCCGATGAAAATCCAGCAAATAAAAACCCACCACTGTGTGCAGGAACTACCGATATTCCCACATCATTCGTGTTTGGGTTGTCATATGTCCATTCATGCACCATATTGCCTGTAACATCTATTCCGATCGTCCAAATAGCGATTGAGCCTGAGTTCATGGGCGAGGCAGTTCCAATCGCGACTACTGTTCCGTTAGGCACGAGATCAATGCTGCTGATGCTTTCTCTTTGTGAGGTGGTACCAAATGCATTCATCCAAATAATATTTCCATTTGAATCAATGCGCGCGAAAAAGCCGTCTGTTCGGAGTGAGTTGGGTAAGGTTTCAACGTCGCCGGCAATTACACAGCTTCCATCTGACAGGGCAATAACCGACGTCACCATAGTGGAGAGAGTAGGTTGCCCAAATCTTAAATCCCACACAAAGTTCCCATTCTGATCGATTGCGACTACCCATCCATTTGGAGGTGAGGCGCTTGGAACGAGACCAATAGAGTAACCATACATCCCACTAATACGGTAGCTTCCATCTGGAACCTGAGTAACTGAATACGCGCTGTCGAAGGCTGGCCCGCCTAAGGTTAAGTTCCACTGTAAAGTTCCGTTTGCATCAAGTTTTATCAGCAGCATATCAGTTGGAGATAATAAAATCCCACTGCTGATATTGCCTGCAACGATAAATCCTCCATCAAACGTCTGCTGAATACTAAAAGCTCTTGCATACCTTCCGGGACCTTCACCATATTGAAATTGCCATCTGATTAAACCATTTGAATCGAATGTCGCAACCCAAACATCCCATGAGCTGAGTCCTGAACCTGTATATCCGGCCAGCACAAAGCCGCCACCTGCAATTGCGTCAACGGCGTATACACCTCTCACGCTCTCACCACTAATGGATTGAATAGACTTCATCCACGAGACGTTCCCATTTTTTGTTAACTTCATAATGAATGGATATGAAGCAAGTATATAGCCATCCTTGACAATACAGGTAAGAGGGTGAGGAAAATAAATGTTGTCAATCGAATATGCCCAGTCAGGAGCAATCGGTATCATAGTTGTGCTTTCTCCGGTGCCATCATCAACTCCGCCGCTGATTAAGATCAATGAAGTCATTATTAAAACGTTGATTCTGATACGCTCTTTGTTGTAAAACACTGACATTATATACCTCCTTTACAAATTACTTAGAATCAATAAGCAACTTTCTACTTGCGTTCATTAACACAATGAATTAACAGATGGTTTGCTTTTCACAGTTAGTCCGGATTAAGCTCAATTTATGAGCTATACACAATCTATTTGAACCTGATTACTTATTGTGCGTATAATAATTCATACTTGATATTTTATGCATCAACTACTAATATATCCGGATAGTCACGAGGGGCAGTTCCTTTTAAGGTGCCGTCCTTAAGAGGGGCTCCTTTTATATTTAAGCTTACTTTTGAGATCAGTTATATAACTAAGCTTCCCCTTTGAAACCAGTTTAATCAGAGATGAGCAATTTTTGGATGAAGGGGCTAAAACCATTTTTAGTTTGTTTTGTGACTCCAAATATTTAACTAAACAGTAAAAATCGCCATCTCCAGAAACAATAACAGCCTTCTTATAACTAATATAGTCAATCATGGCCTGCAAAACTAATTCCGCATCGCAATTTCCTTTTACCTTACCGCTTTCAAGTTGAAGAACAGGTTTGAAAATGAGTACGTAACCCACTGATTGTAAGAAATTATATAATTCCTGATTCGCGGGCAAATATCCCATGAACATATATGCTTTACTGACCTGGTATTTTTCTTTTAGGTATACCCGGAATCTCTTGTAATCTAATTTCCACCCAAAGTCCATTATACCAATGTGTAAGTTCTGCCCATCAATGAAGGCGTAATTGCTAATCTTTTGTTTCATACATATATAAATTTACAGTTCGTGCACTAAAAGACCAGTGAAGTTTCCAGATGATAGACCGTGGTGTCGAAGTGTGTCAGAACCATCTAAAAAGGTTCTATATATTACTACCTGGCCGTGAGGCCGTAGTTCTTCACTGATCTTGCTTTTTTATCGTGTTGATAGAACTCTTTTATTCGCTTTACATCAGTATCCTCGTATCCAAAAACCAGACCTTAGATTTTGTTATACCATATCATGAAAGCTGGTATTGATTTGAGAAAAAGCAGATCATTGACTAATGTCGTGACCAGCTTAGTGTGATTGATGGTAGTATCAATAGAAGTTTCATCTGATGAAGCACTGGCAACCACCTCAATGCCTAGGTTGAAATTGGCCAGATGTCTTGCGCATTGCACCTTATCTATCAAAATCGAAATCTTCATCCAAAAGAATAGAGGTTAGTGTTTTGACTACTCTGCCGTCACCTATTTCCGACAGCGCCCATATTACTATACTGACTTAAGC
>JACQRL010000252.1 GCA_016206485.1 Planctomycetota bacterium
AAAGAGTCCTCAAAGACTCGATTATAAATAAATCTGTATCAGATTCAGGTACTAAAAAAGTATATAATGTGCAAGCGGAAAATGATAAGAAATTAGGAAGTTTAAATCTTATTTGTAGCTATGGAGGAAGTGAGCAGCAGGGAGTGTTTATAGTTGCGGAAGTCAGTATATTCGAAAATGGAAAGATATTTTCAAATGGTCGATATACGCTACGTATAAATCCTGAGATGCCTTTACAATTATGGCCAAGGTTAGGTCATAGGGGGATCTTGTCTTCTATAGATTACTTCGATAATTGGAAGTATTTTTCCGGTTTCAACGTCTTTTTGTCACAATTGATTCTTTTGTTACAACAAGAGAAGCAATCACGATTTTATTTAATATTCGAACCTATTGCATCCAATTATCAACCAGTAGAAGTGTGGATTATTGAATATGCAGGTCAAGAAAAAATTGAAATAGACAAGGTGATGACAATCGCTCATAAGTGGTTGTTATGGCTAAAATACGCAGAATATCTGCCTACCACCAGTGGCATTTATAATAAGAGTACAAATTTCTTTGTTGTTGATGACGAAACTGTTCTGATAACTCTTCAAGATGGGACAAAGTTTGTTTTGAATAAGTAATCAGCAGTCAGGGTCGGAAGGAATTTTTTACGGGTTCTCAATCTGTCGGAAACTATTTCACTAATTAAGGAAATTTTTTCAGTGGTCTGGAACTGCTGATCAGGAGCACATTTCTTTTTCACTAAAAAATTGTTTCTGAAAAATGTTCGTGGCACGCTTGTTGCTCATAATGGTCTGAACATGGAGGTAAGGATTTATTAGGAGGAAGAATAGAATGATATACGGAACCCGAACTTCTGCTCTTGGCGCGATGGCACAGGAGGCGAAACTGTCGCTTCTTGCGAACAACATCGCAAATTCATCAACAAACGGGTTCAAGGGCGACAGACTTGCTTTTCGTGAGAGACTTGTAGAGGCGCTGGAAAATAATTCGCGTTACGGATATTACAATGGAATGGTTCATAAAAACGGCGGAGCTCCATTCATCGAAAATGTAGTCACTGATTTTGAGCAGGGAAGTCTTAAGCAGACCGGCAACATACTCGATTTTTCGATAAGCGGGGATGGATTTTTTGTTGTGCAGGATCTCAAAAGCAAACAAAGATTCATGACAAGAAATGGAGGGTTTAAAGTTGATCCGCTTGGCAATCTTGTGACTCAGGATGGAGCCGCGGCAGTTTTAAACGCAGATCTTTCACCTGTTAGGTTTGAGATCGATCAGCCTTTGAATGTTTCAGCTGCAAGGAACGGGATACTTTACCAGAATGGGCTTGAAATAAGCAGTCTTGCAGTCATTGTCCCGCAGAATATCGATATGCTGGAAAAAGTTGGAAACAATCTGTTCGGGTTTGAGGGTTTACAATTTTCTGGTGCGCAAAATTCTGAAATTAACCAGGGAAGTATTGAAATGTCCACGGTAAATTCTTTCACTGAAATGTCTGAAATGATACAGACTGTAAGGAATGTAGAAATGAATCTAAGAATGGTGACCTTGCAGGATGCAAGCGTTGACCGCTTGGTAAATGGTGTTGGAAGGGCTTAAAGGAGGATAGTATGACATTAAGATCATTATCAATAGCTGCCACGGGCGGAAGGGCATTAATGAGCACTATTGACAGTATAGCTAACAATCTTTCGAACGTAAATACAATCGGATATAAAAGATCAAGAGTGAATTTTGCTGATCTGTTTTATCAGCAGGTACAGAAGGCGGGATTCGGGCAACTTGGTCAGAACCAGCAGCCAACGGGGTTATTTTTTGGTACAGGCGTTCGTCTTGTATCAACTGAAAAGATATTCTCACAGGGAAATTTAAAACGAACTGACAGAGATCTAGATATCGCAGTTGATGGCGATGGGTTTTTCAGAATAATTCTCCCTGATGGGACGGTTTCATTTACGCGTTCAGGCAATTTTCAGAGGGATGCGGAAGGTAATCTTGTAACATCCGGAGGTTATCTGCTTGATCCAGCGATTCAGATTGATCAGGCAGTTACAAGAGTAACTATTGATGTTACAGGAAGAGTGCAGGGTTTCGACCCTTCACAGCCGGATCAGCTTCAGGAGCTCGGACAGTTAGAATTAAGCAGATTCCCTAATCCGAGCGGCCTGGAAGCGATCGGAGATAATTTGTACAGGGAAACACTTGCAAGCGGCAACAGAATCGATGGTCAGCCCGGAACAGAAGGTTTTGGCGTGATGAGACAGGGCTTCATCGAAGAATCGAATGTTGATGTCATAGAAGAACTCACTGATTTGATAAACGCCCAAAGGGCATTCGAAATTAACACATCAACCATAAGGGCATCTGATGAAATACTTCAGACAGTCAACAACTTAAGGAGGTAATGAATGAAATTAATTAGCCTTTTAATTTTGCTTGGTACGGATATAGCGCTTAAGAAAGAAGCAGAGATACAAACCCAATACATCTGCCTTTTTGATCTTATTGGTGATGTTGCCAGTGAAGAAGGTCTTTCAAAGGAAGACAAAGAAGTATTCCAGGATATCTATCTTGGCAAAACCTCTGAAAAAGAAGTTGTAAAACTTGATGATATAATGTTCGAGCTGCGCTACAGGAATATCAAACTGGATAAGTACAGATTTGTCGGGGACCTTGTAAGGATATCAAACAAGCAGATCAAAACTGAAGAGGAACTTCCAAAGGTTGTAAGGGCTATAAGAGCGAAGAGAGATCTCTCAAAGGGAAGCTCAATCAGAAAAGATGACATCGAATATATTTTTGTAGGACATCAGACAGGGATCCTGCAAAATGCATCCGATGTGATCAGTTCAATTGCTGTCAATTCATTAAAGAGCGGAGAGATAATCACAAAAGAAAAAATTAAAAAGAACGGACTGCTTAAGAAGGGAAGTCCAATTGTAATAAAGGGAGAATTCCTGGAGTGCACCGGTAAAACTCTCAAAGACGCTGTTATTGATGATGTTATTCAGTGTGTGGTAAAGGGTATTGCGGACCCGATAACGATAAAAGTTATTTCTGAAAAAGAAGGAAGGTTGATCCTCGGAGGTTCCAATGATAGCAATAAGTAGCGTTGTTCTGTTGATTCAGTCATTGTGGGGTGAGGGAGCTCAGGACCCATACGATCCGCCTAAAAAAAAGACATACAAACTGCATGATCACGTAAAAATATTTGTGAACGATAAATCAAAGGCTTTAACAAGGGCTGATCTGAGAACTGACCAGAGAACCAGATGGGAAACAGAATTTGATGATTTCATAAGATTCGATGTATCTGCAAAGGGAAACCGAAGATTGCGTGCGGCTGAGTTGGCAGATGATCCGGCAATTGATGTCGATGCCCGTTTCAGGCAGGATAATCTTTCCAGGACAGGCAGAGAATTTGCTCTTACTTTCAATATTGCCGCAGAAATAATTGAAATCCAGCCGAATGGCAACCTTATTTTACAGGCAAGAAGAAAAAGAAAAATAAATGAAGAAACCGAGGTTATAAAACTTACAGGCGTTGTTTCAGTCAACGCAGTCAGAGAAGGCGGAATCGCCATGTCTGATGATATTGCTGATCTTGATCTTTCCTATGAGGGAAGCGGCAGTGTCAGCGACAGCTCAAAAAGAGGAATTTTAGGATGGCTTCTTTCAATAATATGGCCATTTTAAATATTGTGGTAGAGAGAGATGAAAAGGGAAAAAAAAGATTCGGGTTTTCCGGGGGATTTAGGGGTGCGGATTCAGAAAAATCTAAACACGCACCCCTCGTTCTTTACGCCAGGAGTTACAAAGTTTATGGGTATAGACGGGGTTAAGCAAATTCTTTACAAAGTGAAAAGCTTTACAAAGCCTTTTGTGCTTTATCTGTTTCTTGCGTCTGTAGCAAATGCTCAGGAGCAGTACATCAAGGATGTAGCTCAGCTGGACGGAAGCAGAAGCAATTTGCTCAGGGGTGTCAGTCTTGTTGTCGGCTTGAACGGGGTTGGAGACAGTCCCAAAGGCGCGACTGCAGTCATGATCAAAAGATATCTCGCAAATCTAAGAGGTGAGGACATGCCGGCTGTCGTATCAAAAAATGTCGCGCTGGTTATTGTAGAGTCGGAGCTTCCGCCGTATCAAAAGCAGGGTACAAAAATTGATGTTATGGTGTCTGCAATCGGTGACGCAAAATCACTTGAAGGCGGGACTCTTCTTGAAACCATGCTCATCGGTCCGAACAACAGGGCGGATCCGAGCGGTGATATTGTTTACGCAATTGCGCAGGGGCGTCTTGTAGTTGAAGGCGACCCGAAAAAAGGCGGCAACCCCACGTCAGGAGTAATACCGAGAGGCGCAATCGTTGAAAAAGAAGTAAAACACAATCTTGTAAAATATAACCAGGAAAGAAAGTTCTATTTTATAAAGCTTGACCTGAAAAAAGCTGACGTTTCAACAGCATCATTGCTTGCGGATACCATTAACGGAGCAGACTCCATGAAAAGAATCTTTAATACAAGGGTGATACTTCAAGAGCCGTTGGCAACAGTGCCGGAAGATGGCGGAACAGTGCATGTAAGAATTCCATCGAGAGCTGACTATGAATCAATTGTCGGAAAAAGAACTTATCCTAATTTCATAAATGAACCTGCAAAATTCGCTGAAGTTATTCTGAATCTTCCTTTTACACAGCCATATCCTCAAAAGGCGAAGATTGTGCTGAACGATACAACAAAGATCGTTACAGCTACAAAAACCGCAACCATAAGCCCGGGAAGGGTTCAAATCGGAAATATAGGGATCCTGCTACAGACACAGACAGCAGTACAGGATTTCCTGGGGCGACCTGAGGTTCAGCTTTTGACTCCAAAACAGCTTATAGATGTCATCAAGGCCCTTGAAAAAGCAGGGCTTATAAATGCTGAGGTCATTACGGAGTAACTATGGATCAACTGAATGAAATAGGCAGCGGATTTGAAACCATGGTTGCTTACCATCTGCTGCAGGGTATGAGAAAGACGGTCCCGAAATGGAAGAACGAATATTTCGGCTCCAGTTTTGCCGAGGGAACATTCGGAGAAATGCTTGATATGGAAATTGCAAAAACAATGAGTAATCAGAAAACCCTTGGAATAGCTGAAATAATTGAGAGTAAATACAGGGATTATATGGGAGCTGAGCAAAATGATTAAGCTGCTGTTTGAGCTCAGAGCTATTTTAAAAAAACAGCTTTCAGCCCTTAAAGAAGTACGAATGGATGAACTTGAACCGTTAAATAAAAAATGTAACCAACTTCTTGCTGAAGCTTCGCAATTTTTAAAGGAAGATGATGTAAAGATCACTGTATCAGAAAATAAAAGTCTTGTGCAGGAAATACATGAACTGCTGAATCTTAACCAGGTCCTTTTGAATAATCTTGTCTGGCTTTCTTCTTCGTTCCAGAAGGCGATGATTGAGGAGGTCGCTCAGGACAGGAGTAATTACAGAGGAGTATTTGTAAGCGAGGTCGCATGAAAATAAGAAAAAATTCTGCTGTGGATGAATCTGCTTTGCAAAAAAAACAGATTATCCCGCCTGTTTTCAAGGTAAATTTCGATGCGCTGAAAGTAATTGTGAGCTGGGATCTTGAAGTATTCAATGTGCTTCCATCCATCAGAGCAGTTAAAAAGCTTGATTCTAATCTGGCAAGAAAACCAGCTGTATTATTTAAGGATATGAATTAATATGCAGGTCTTTTCAAGTCTGAATGTTGCGCTGACCGGGCTGAAAACTCAGCTCGCCAGGATTCAGACTATCTCACATAATATTTCCAATGCTCAGACGGAAGGATATTCAAGACAGGATGTAACAGTTGAATCGAATGTACCGCACGATCTTACACGTGTACAGATTGGGACGGGCGCATTGTTAAAAAAGGTCAGGAGAATTGTAAATGAATCACTGGAAAAGAGGTTGCAGAGTTCGATTTCTGACAAAGAAAAGAACTCGCAACTTTCAAGTGTCGGAATACAGCTTGAACAAGCGGTTGATCCGCTCGGAGAAAATAATTTGCAGGCAGATCTTTCGGCATTTTTTGATTCACTGAATGCCCTGGTGTCTTCTCCCACCGACAGCTCTCTCAGGACTTTATCAATTCAAAGTGCGTCTACGGTTGCAGATAGGATCAAGGACTTGGGTGTAAAATTAACTGAGATGAGAAGGACTCTCAATGATGAGCTCAAAGCCTTGGTTTCAGAGGTGAACAGATTTACATCTGAAATCGCGGATATCAATAACGAGATTGTCAATGCGGAAAGCGGAGGTATCTACAGCAAATCGGCAAATGATTTGAGGGATCAGAGGGGTGTTTTGGTGACTGAGTTGTCGAAGCTGCTTGATATCAAAACTGTAGAAACAGGTCAGGGGGCATTGAACATATTAAGCAATGGAGCATATCTTGTAGTCGATGCGGCTTCATTCAGTTTAGGGACAAAAGATGAGGTAAATAATCAGGCTCTGGTGAGTAAACTGATAATTAACAGCTCCACTGGATTTTTTGATCCTAAGTCAGGGCAAATTGGCGGGATTATTTTTGCGCGCGACGGACTTATACAAACTACACAGAGAGATGTAGATAATCTGGCGAATTCCCTTATCAGGGAATTCAATAAAGTGCACGCTGAAGGAAGGGGCACGGAAAAAATAACAGAACTTTTGAGTGAAAAGGGCGTTTTGAATACAACCTCCGCATTATCGGTAAATGGGACTGTTTCAAAGGACTCGACAAAAGATTCAATAATTTCCAGTTCATTGATAGGTTTACCAGATCTCTCAGAAAGAGAAGTGATTATCTTAAGCGGTCAGAATATACTGGAGCGCCGTAATATAATCGGGTTTGATTCTACTACGGGCACGCTTGTATTAGAGAAGCCACTTGAAAAAGCAATGCAAATCGGAGATACGTTTCAGATTTCAGAGCTTGATATGAGCGTTAAGAACGGCTCTTTCGACATCATTGTTGAAAACAATGCAACGCAAACAATTTCAACGTTCAATATAGCAGTTGATCTGGATAAGAGTGTTACCGGATCAACTATTACTGATACTACTTTAACATCTCTTGCAGCAGGCATAACTGCTGCTACCAGCAGTGTTGTCACCGCATCGATAACCAATGACGGGAAACTTAAATTGAAATCATCTTCTGATACATTTTCATTTCGATTTGCGAATGATACAAGCGGAGTTCTTGCGGGACTTGGAATGAACGGATTTTTTACCGGGACTGATGCCTCGGATATCGGGATTAACAATAAACTGCTGAATAATGAGGCGCTGTTTGCAACTTCTGCGGATATAAGCGGACAGGATTCAGCGAACTTGCAGAAGTTGGTAAATTTGCAGGATGCGAATGCTGTGAATGGACAGGCGACGTTTCAGGAATTTTTTGGAGAGATCGGCCAGGTTGTGACTTCGCTTTCTGCGAAGGTTCAGGATAAGGCTGGTTCAAGTTCACTGCTCGTCGAGCAGTTGCAGAATGAGCGGGATAAGATATCTGGTGTCAATATTGATGAAGAGGGTGTAAGACTTTTACAATCTCAGCACGCTTTTATTGCTTCATCCAGATTAATCAGCGTAGTTGATGAAATGATCCGAACATTATTAACATCCGTATGAAATATCCTACCCTATATTCTACCTTCCGTATTCTATATTCATTCTTCGAGTAATTATGGGACATGCTAATTCATCTTTAATCTCGCCGCTTACTAGAACGAGTTTGAATCAAACTGCGAACAGTACACAGAATGGAATTGTCAGACTTGAAGAGAAACTTCTTAGATTACAGCTGCAGTCTGCAACAGGGAAGAGACTTATCAGAGGTTCAGATGATCCGATAGCGACCGGCAGGATTAATTCATTCCGGGTCAGCCTGGACAGAATAGAGCTCTTTAAAAGATCTGTCGAGACTATTACCAGTCATCTTGAACTTGCAGACAGTTCGCTGGGCGGAATCAATGACCAGATACTTGAAGCGAAGAATATCGGGAGTAATGTCCTGAATACTAATCAGGTTGGAATTTCTTCTTCAGAACTTTCGACGCAGATCAGCCAGATTTTGAATCAGTCTGTTTCCATGGCGAATACAAAGACAGGAAGAACATTCCTGTTTGCAGGCAAGTTTTTGGAGAGAAAACCTTTCGAGCTTTTAACCGATTCAGTACTTTTTACAGGTGATTCGACGAGTGTGAATCTTAAAGTTGATTCGTCGAGTACGCTTGGAGTAACAGCTTCACCTTCAGATTCATTAAACGTATTGAGCGGGGTGTTGAAGGGAGAAAATTCAGGCGGGAATGAAATAGATTTAAATCCGGTAGTTGCATCAATGACCTCTGTTACGCAGTTGAATGCGAGTAAGGGCATAATAAAAGGAACATTGAGATTTTCGGCAGTAAGTCAGGTAGATGTATCTCTTGTGGATATTGAAGATGTTGGAGACTTGATAGCGCTTATCAACAAAAAGGCAACCTCAATTGGGGTGACAGCAAGTATTAACGCTTCAAAAAATGGTTTGACAATTTCCAAATCAGGCGGAGGCGCGCTTAAGATTACTGATTTGGATGATGGCAAGACAGCAAAGAGTATTGGTATTTACAACGCGACTGCAACTGCTACTCCTATTACAGGATTGGATATTGATCCGATTCTTTCTATCCATACCCAGCTTAAAGATTTAAACGGCGGGATTGGCATCAGTTTAAGCGGTTTTGTAATAACAAACTCGACAACATCTGAGACTTTCCAGTCAACTATCACCGGATTGGCTTCAACCAGCACGATAGGCGGGTTGATGGAGAAGATAAATAGTTCTGATGCTCAGGTATTTACCAGATTCAACAGCAAAGGCACCGGTATTGATATTTATTCGAGGTTAAGCGGCGCGCGTCTAGCCGTAACAGAAAATTCAGGTACGACCGCAAGTAATTTGGGACTTCTTTACAATGCAACGACGCTCAAAAGAATGAAGTTGAAGGATCTGAACGCCGGATATGGTTTCACAACAATTGAGGGAGATGACATTAAATTTACTTTGAAGAATGGATCGACTGTACAGGTTGATGTGGATGATACGAAAACTATGAGAGGTCTGATTGATCTTATTAATCAAAACTCCAATCTGGTCGCGAGCGCTCCTTCATCAGGTAATCTGGTTGTCAGGGATCTTACATCAGGGTCAGGTACATTCAGCATTACCAATATCGGGAACTCATTTGCAGCGACAGAATTAGGAATAGAAAAATCAGTGACAGGAACAGGCACTCTGACTGTTACGGGAAGCACGATCAGTTTTGTCGGGGTTGAAGTTGAAAATTTGTTCACAGGGATGCTCAAATTAAAAAAAGCTGTAGAAAATAGTGACCAGTCGCTAATCAGGGTTTCTGTGAAGCAGTTATCGGAGTCATCTACCAGGCTGACGACTGCCAGATCGATTATCGGATGGAACCTGCGCGCTACCACATTCTTAAAGGATAAATTTGATCAGGAAGAGTTAAGGTTGGGTGAAAATAAGTCTTTATCCGAAGATGTTAATCTTTCGGAGGTTCTTTCGGAGTTTCAGCTGACGCAGGTTATTCTGCAGTCTGCTCTTGCGACAACCGCAAGGATATTACAGTTTAATCTTTTTAATTTCTTATAGAAATGATGAAAAAAATTGTATCGCGAAGGCTCGAGAAATTGCTGGAACCGCAAGGTTGTTATTTTTCGTGGTTTCGCGCAGAAATTACAGGAGGTAAGAATGATAATAGACAGTTACAGGCTCGGTAAAATCGAGGTTGCTGATGATCAGATCTACAATTTTTCTGAGGGTCTGGTCGGCTTCCCGAGCATGGCAAGGTTCGCGTTTTTCGTTCATCAGGAATGGGCTCCGTTTATGTTTTTACAGTCGCTTGATCTGGCATCGCTCGCATTTGTCGTTGCAGAGTCGAGCAGGTTTTTCCCTTCAGTGAATTTCCCGCTCGCCAGCAAGGATCTTGACTGCATTGAGCTTAATGAAACCGATGTCCCTAAAATTTATCTGATTTTGACCTTGTACAAGCAGATTGAGCTGACAACCGCGAATTTAAAGGGACCTCTTATATTAAATGAAAGGCGAAAATTAGGCAGGCAGATTGTTCTTTTAAATGAAAGATATCCTACCAAGGCAAAAATATTTGAATTTGAGGAGGTATAAAATGTTGGTGTTAACCCGAGGGATAAATGAAACGATAGTAATCGGTGAAGGAATTGAAATTATGATCGTTGCAGTGAAAGGAAGGAAAGTTAAGCTGGGAGTCCGCGCTCCGCTTGACATTCCTGTGCACAGAAAAGAGGTTTACGTGGATATACAGAAAGAAAATATTGAGGCAGCAAGGAGCAATTCAATTAATCAGATTGATCTTAAGAACCTCAGTAAATTTACAGCAAGAAAAAACTGAGTGACATCTGATTCGGTATTTCAAACCGAAATATATTGCCGGATTGCACAGGACTAAAGTTTTCCCGCATTCTACCGATAATTAGATAGATAAATTTGGTCTCAGTAAATTAGGCGGGGCAGGATGTTCCGGGGGATAGGTAGGCAAGCTCCGGTCCTACTATGATCCTCATACCGACATATCCGGGGGGATATATTTTGTGAGGTCGGTTATGGGATTGCGAATTAACACGAATATTGCTTCTTTAACTGGGCTTAACCAGTTAAAAATCAATGACCGAAAGTCTCTCCAGACTTTGGAAAGGCTTTCAACAGGTCTTCGAATCAATCGCGCAAGCGATGATCCGTCAGGTTTTGTAATTTCTCAGATTCTTCAGCAGCAGGTTTCAGGTTTAAAACAAGCTGCAGAGAATACTCAAAATGCCACAAATATGATCAACACAGCCGATGCGGCACTTGGAGAGATTACGGATCTTCTTCAGGAACTAAAAGGTGCAGTAGTTTTCGCATTAAATAATGGAACTGCATCACAGGAACAGATTCTTGCAGAGCAGGATGTTGTTGATCAGATCGTTAAGAGTGTGGATAGACTTGCAACTACTACCAGATATGGTGGTAAAGCGCTTTTAAACGGTCAGAATGAATTCCAGTTGACAACTGACAGGCCCGATCTGCTGGATGATTTGTTTTTGAGACAGATATCGTTCCCAATAGGGACTACAAGCAGAAGCGTGACCGTGAAAGTTGAAACAAGTCCTTTGCGTGGAACAGTTACGCTCAATAATGTCAGCGCTGACGCGGGAGCGACTTTAAGGATTACGGGAAACAGAGGAACTGCACAGGTAAGCGTTGCTTCGGCAGGTTTGGGCGGAGCATCGTCTATTGCCAGGGCTGTAAATACAGTCGCTGCATTAACTGGTGTTTATGCAAGCGCGTCGCTCACCGGCAACAGCACGCCTGATGTGACATTGTTCACAGAAGATTACGGTTCCAAGAGTAGTGTAAGGGTTGAAGTTATGTCCGGTACAGTTTCTGGAACAGCGGTAATTGATGGTAATTCAGAAGTTGGCCCGTTTACACAGGGAGAAGTGCTCTTTGATACCGGTACGGATGGAATTGTCAGTGTCGGAGGCAAGAGATTTACCGGTATAGGCAGGGAATTCAATATTGTCACGGATCTCGTTGATTTTGAATTCAAACTGGATACGGATCTGCTTCCGTTCACATCTTCTGTAAGCTTTACAGTACAGAATACTGGTTTGACACTACAGCTCAATGAAAGCACTGCCCTTAATGACCATTTAAATATAAGTATTTCATCTGTTAATTCTGCCAATATTGGTATGGATACAATGAATGACAGGATTGAAGAGGCAATAAATGGCGGAACTGGTCCAACCGGTACTGTTACAAAAGGCGGCTTTTTAAGTTCAATTATTACAGGTGAAGGCAGTTCAATTATAAATAATCCGAGAAACTCCAATGTTATTATCGAAGCTGCGCTTGAAAGAGTTTCGAGACAGAGGTCATTTTTGGGATCTGTAGGTGCAGGTACTCTGGAGCCCAATCTTGATTATTTAAGGGTTCATGAACAGGAATTGACGGAATCTCTCAGCGGCCTAAGGGATCTCGATTTTGCTGAGGAATCGTCAAAATTCATCAGAAACCAGATTATCTTCCAGAGTAACATAGGAGTGCTTGCGGCTGCGAATTCGACAGCCCAGGGGGTGCTAACATTACTAGGATTCTAAGTTCCATAGTCTTTAAATAGACTCGTAGAGATCCCCCGGGAGACCCGATCCCGAGAAGTCGGGACGGGTACTCCCGTGTATCTTTTTTTTTCGAAAAGACTCAAGTTTTCTAAAGTCTCTACCGATATATGTAAGGTATGGCGAAGATTGATTTCCGGGGAAAATTTAAAGAGTAAATTTCCCGCCCAGAGTAGGGAAACTCAGGGCGCATTCTCAAGGAGGAGATTATGGGACTTAGAATTAACACGAACGTCAGTGCCCTTACGGCACTACGAAACCTGAGGTCTAATGACGCAAATCAGGCCAAAAGTCTTGAAAGATTGTCAACCGGTCTCAGGATCAACAGAGGCGCTGATGATCCTTCTGGAATCATCATTTCAGAGCAATTAAACAGACAGATTACTGGTTTAAAGCAGGGTGTTGAAAACGCGCAGAATGCGTCAAACCTTCTTTCTACTGCTGATTTTGTTGCAGGGCAGTTAACTGACATTTTGAACCAGATACAGTCATCTGTTACTTTTGCGGCAAACACGGGTGGTATATCACAGGATCAGATTGATGCTGAGCAACAGTCGGTTGATAATGCTATTCAGTCGATCGACAGGATAGTTAACTCGGCAACGTTTGCTGGAAGGAAGCTGTTAAATGGCGCGTCTCAGTTTAAGACTGCATCAGCAGTCAGTTCCAGTATAAATAACCTTGATATTAAAAACGTAGAATTTGCAGATAGTGCTTCATCAAGGACATTTGAAATAAAGGTTAATACTGTCGGAGCACGCGGCACAATTACAGCAACATCTGCTGTTACGACATCAGGCGTAACAACTACAGTCAGAATTACTGGTAACAGGGGTACACAGGATGTGACCCTTGCAGCCAGATCAAGTAACAGTACGATTGCAACAGCGATAAACTCGGTAGCAGATCTTACCGGCATTTATGCTAGTGCTGGCGGTTCAGCTCAATTAGGCCTATTTACCTCAGATTTTGGAAGTGGTTCTACAGCCAGAATTGAGGTAATATCGGGTGCTGTGACGTTTGCAGGTCTTAGCACAGCAGATTTTGGTGGTCTTGGTACAAATAATAACTTGGAT
Organism: Planctomycetota bacterium; assembly: GCA_016206485.1. Lineage (GTDB taxonomy): Bacteria > Planctomycetota > MHYJ01 > JACQRL01 > SBBU01 > JACQRL01. Next base: position 13,314 of record JACQRL010000252.1, read on the forward strand.
GCAGGTGAAGTATTGCTGGATAGAGGTGTCAATGCCAGAGTGGAACTGGATGGCAAGGTATTCATAGGGAATGGTCTGGATTTCAACATTAATACTAAATCGATAAACTTTTCATTTCAACTTGACAATAATACCACATTTGCGGTAGGTAACTCATTTTCATTTAAAGTGTTCAATGGTCGTGGATTATCACTACAGATTGGAGATGGAGATCCTGCGACTCAGATTAATGTCTCACTTCCAGACTTAACAACAGCTAACCTTGGCTCTGAGGCAATTGCAGACATTATTGTAAGAGCAAAAGGTAATGCTGCTCCTACTGGTTCAGCTACAGAGGGCGGGTTCCTGAGCCAATTAAAGACTGGAGAGACAAGTTCACTGACAAATAACCCGACAAATGCCGCATTTATTGCTAAAAAAGCACTTGACCAGGTAGCAAAGTCAAGAGGATTCCTTGGAGGACTGGTTGCAAACACAGTGGAACCCACAATACAAGCAACTGAGGTTCAAATAGAGAACTTAGGCGCATCTTTGAGTACAATTAGAGACCTTGATTTTGCAGAAGAAACATCAGCATTTACAAAGAGACAGATTCTATTCCAATCATCAATTGCAGTCTTGGCATCTGCAAACTTAGTACCACAGAGCGTACTCGCGTTATTGAGATAGATCCCTCGGAAAGCCCGTTGAGGAAGGATTCTTCAGCGGGCTTTTATCCCCACATTGGTGTGGGTAAGAAGATATTATGACGGAAGAAATAAGAGAAACAAATGGGGCTGGGGCAAGTGATATAATCTCCGGCATATTCAATAAACCTGCGTCTGAACCAAAAAAAGAGTCGATAGATAGTGTAAGGGAAACTGCGAGGAGTTTAAAGTTAGATGACGTTCAGGAAGATATTATCTCGAAAGGATTGCTTCCGAATGGAGAACGTATTCTTGAAAAAGAAATCGAATCAATCGTCAATGAAGCAAACCAGGTACTCACAGGTTTTAATACCTCACTCAGTTTCGAAATACATAAAACCGATACGCTTATGGTAAGACTTAAAGACAGGGATTCACAAAGAATCATAAGCCAGATGCCTCTGGGACCATTCTTGGAGGCGAAGGACAGATTGAACAGATATTATTCTCTTTTCTTGGGGGAATTAGCGTAAAAATGAAAACCAGGGGAATTAGTATAACAGTAGTTTTGATAAACCGGGTCAAAAAGTTTTGTAAGTTGAAAGTAACTTTCCTAACTACTGTCTACTGCCTGCTGACTACTTATTTTAATGGGGATCTCGATGCCAGAATTAGGTTCATTAAGATTTGACGGTGTTTTGTCTGGGATCAATTTTACCCAGATAATTGAGCAGCTTACTAAGTTCAAAAGAGCGCGTGTCGAGAAAATAGATCTGAAAATCCAGAAACAGAGCAGCATAAAGACTGCCCTTCTTGAAGTCAACGCAAAGCTTCTTGCATTTCAGGCAAAGATGATAAACCTGAGTAAACCCAGTTCGTTTAATGCGACTACGGTTGCATCATCGAATGAAAGCGTGCTCAAAGCATCAGGATCACAGGCAGGCGCCTTGGGAAGCTTTCAGTTCACCGTTGAAGAAGTCGCAACTTCCCAGGTTATTGTATCGAATGGATTTGCAGATCCAACCTCAATTTTTACAACGGCAAGCGCAACTCTTTCCATAGAGGTTGGCGGCGGATATATTTCGAGAAGAACTCCTTCAAGCTTTTTGAACGGTCAAAACAGCTTTGACAAAGGAAAGATTAAAATTACTGACAGAGCAGGCAAAATTTCAGTTATAGACATGACCGGAGCTGTCACGCTTAAAGACGTGCTCGATAAAATAAATGGCGATACAACTATTTCGGTAAGCGCCTATGTACAAAGTGACAGACTGGTAGTGGAGGATAAGAGCGGCGGGACAGGAAGTTTGAAAATAGAAAATATCGGAACCACATTCACGGCAACTGAGCTTGGGGTGTCAGGGACAAGCAGCACCGGCTTCATCTACGGAACTAACGTGAACTATATTACCTCTAATACATCGTTAACCTCATTAAATGATTTTCTTGGTGTAGGCAGAAATACTGACAGTGTGGTTGATTTTTTCATAACTGATACTGATGGAACACGATTCAGTGTTGATATTAACGCCTCGGCAACGACTGTAGGGGCTGCGTTATCCAGGATAAACAGCGCTGCTTCTACTGCAGGATCATCACTCAGAGCAAAATTGAATGAAGACAGAACAAGAGTAGTACTTTATGATTCAACTGGCGCATCGACTATAACTGTTTCATCAACAGGAAGCAGTACTGCTGCGGTTGATCTTGGTTTTGGATATGCGTCTGCCGCAAGCTTTTTCCAGTATTCAACAGAGACGACGGCAGGTGTTCAAAATAGGCTCATTGGAAACAGAATTACGCCGACGTTGAATTCAACACTCAGGAATCTGGCAAATGGAGGGCAGAATTTTAAATCAACGGATACTGTAAAGGGAATAAGGGATGGAAATATTTTTGTACGCGATAAGGATGGCGATTCTACCACAATTGATATAAATAAAAGGTTTTCGACAGCAGGGACTGTTTCATCAGGAACTGCTATCAGTGTTACATCCACTGACGGGTTAGCTAAGGGAAATAAAATAAGGATTGTTGATACGAGCGGGAATCAGTATTACAGGACAATAACAGGGATAAGCGGGACAATGGTGAGTTTTGATCAGTCAGTATCTCTGGGCGGCGGCTCATCAGTAACTGTTAATGGTCATATAGAAAGCATGGACGACCTGTTAAATCTTCTCAATACTAAAGCAGCTGCAGCTTCAGTTAATGTCACATTTTCTCTGAATTCTATGGAAAATGGATTTATGGCAAAGGATGGTTCGTCAAATCCGACAACAACGATCCTTGTTTCAGGTTCATCGGGCAGTTATATGGGTTTCACCGCAGGTTCAAACAGTACGAGTGGAACTTCATTGATTGGAAGCGATATAGACATACAGTACATTAGCGCAGACACAAAACTTAGTAGGCTGAATCAGGGTAATGGTGTTGGTGCGGGCAAGATTAAGATTACTGACACTGATAATATACAGTTTGAAGTTGATTTAAGTCAGTCCACGGATAATACAATAGGAAGAGTACTTACGGATATAAATGGTGCCGCAGTAGCTTCTAACAGCAGTGTTCGTGCCAGAGTGAATGATAACGGTGACGGTATAATTCTTGAAGATGATGTCGGGACTACAGCTCTTACAGTTGCAGAGTCCGGCAGTACAACTACCGCAAAAGATCTGAAATTGCTCGGTACAGCAAATTCAAGCACTCCGAATAAGATCGACGGAACATTTGAAAAAGCTGTGTCGATTGCTGCCAATGCAACTGTTAATCAGATTGTCAGCGCAATTAATAGCGCCGGGATGCCGATCATAGCTTCAGTTCTTCAGACATCTGATCCATTGAATCCATACAGGGTAAGCATAGTTGGAAAGGTAACAGGTTTTGACGGAACAATAGTTATTGGAGGCACGTTAAGCGGATTTAATTTTCAAACTACTACTCAAACAGAAGACTCAATTTTGATTGCTGGTACAACTACGACGGGCGCAGAGCCCCTAGTCGTTACGTCATCGAAGAACACGATTCCGAATGTGCTTCCCGGATTGACGCTCGATCTTGTTTCAAGAAGTTCAACTCCTGTAACCGTGACGATTTCTAAAGATACTGCAGGAATAACCCAGCAGGCGAAATCTGCGGTTGAAGAATATAATAATTTACAAAAGAAAATTACCGAGCTGACTAAATTTGATACGACTACATTTGCAAAAGGAGTTCTTTTTGGAGATTCTACCGTAAGAACTATAAAAACCATTCTTCAAACATCAATCACTACTCCGGTGAGCGGTATTGCCAGCTCTGACCTGAACACTGCGCAGGAGATAGGAATCAAGGTTGCAAATGATGGATTATTAACGTTTAACGAAAGTACCTTCACAAATGCTCTTTTAAATGATCCTAATGAAGTACTTTCATTTTTCACTCTTCAAAGAAAAATGACTGCGACAACTTCCCTTAAAGATTTTAGATCCGGTGCAGGTGTGGATTCAGTGGTGGGATCTGATTTTAAGGTATTTTTACGTGATGCGGGCTTAACTATAACTGTTGATCTTACTTCAGGAGCAAGCACTATAGGATCAGGAACTTCCGAATCTGTCGGGACTTTGATAAACAAAGTCAACCTTGCAACTTTGAATACAGGAGCATCGAATAATGGGAAGATGACTCTTGGGATCGACAGCAGCGGATTTGCTCTCAGTTTCACAGATAACTCGGTAACAACGAAGACGGTTGACACAGGCGGATCGGGTTCATTTACAGATTCTGAGATGGCCAACAGAGATAGTACAGGTGTGGTCGGAGCTACGGTTACGTTCATCACCGGCGCAAATGCAGGGCAGTCGACCTCTGTAACGGCATATACGTCAGGAACAGGCGTTGTAACACTTGCTAATCCATTTGTAGTTGCAGCTTCTGACACGTATAAAATAGAAAGGAAAATACAGGTCTCAGCACTCAATAGCAGTCCTGCGGCAGCGCAGATGGGTATACTTGGAACGGCGACTAATTTAACCGACCTCGTGTTCAAAGGAACAAGCGTTAACCTAAAATCTGACCCGGGTTTTGCATTTTACGTTAATACGACAATTAATGGGATACTTGATACTCCTGATGGAATCCTGACCCAGAAAACGACCTCAATTGATGACAAGATCAAGGGTTTGGAGGAAGATAAAGATGAGTTAGAGGAGCTTATAAAGAAAGAAGAAGAAAGATTGGTTAGAGAATTTGCCAAGCTTGAGCAGGTTATAGCACAAAGTCAGTCCACATTGGCAAGATTATCTACATTTGCTTCATCAGTCCAGTCTGGATTAAGTGCTGGGTTAAATCTCAAATAGTACGATATATATATATGAACGAAGTGCTTAAAAAGAAGGTTGAATCTTCCAGTAAGGAAGAGCTCCTTATAATACTTTTGGATGGCGCGATCTCTTTTGTAAAAAAGGCACAGGAAAGAATGAATGCAGATGAGTATGCTGCTGCAAATGAGTATTTTATCAAAGCGGAAAGGATCATTCTTGAGTTGATCAAATGTGTTAATCCGAAACTTCTGGATGACAAACTGTACAAAGATCTTATCGGACTATATTTGTTCTGCTACCGCAAGCTGTATATGGGCAATATCAAGAAAGATGTAGAATCAGTCGATGAAGCATTCAAAATTTTGTCAAACCTGCGGGATATGTGGAAAGAAGCGGTGGAAAAGTTCAAGAAAGATCAGAGCGGCGCGAAAATTGGCGCAGGGTATAAGCCCGGTTCATTAGATACTAAAAGTTAATCTATCTCGCGTAAAATTTCTATATATTGCTGATTACAAACTGATCCGGCAACAATTTTTGATTTAAAATGCATGACCAGGGTCTGCGTTCCAGGATCCACGCTCCAAGTTCTAAGATCCACGAACTTCGAACCGTGATTTGTGTTGTAACTTTAATGTTGCTCAATCAGCGTATTTAAGTAAAACATAAAGTTCAGTATGACTAGTGGAAGAAAAAAACTGATCTTTGGTAATTGGAAAATGAATTGTCTTGTTGCCGATCAGGCAAATTTTATTTCTGAGCTCGAAAAAAACAGATCAAATTTTGCTAATCCATCAGTAAAGGTCGCAGTTTTTCCTCCATTTACCCTCTTAAATCTTCTTTCTATACAGTTAAAGCAATTCCCCGTGGTGGAGCTTGGAGCTCAGGATCTCTTTTATGAAAACAAAGGCGCGTATACCGGAGAAATTTCACCTGTCCAGCTGAAAGATATCGGCTGCGAATATGTCCTGGTAGGGCATTCTGAGCGGCGACATCTAATCGGTGAAAAAGATGATCTTCTTTCAAAAAAAGTGTCTGCTGCTATCGACGCAGGACTGAAAGTTGTTTTTTGTATCGGAGAAAAATTGGAACAAAGAGATAGAAATCTGCAGTTAGAGACTGTTAGCAGACAGCTTTCTGCTTTAACCGGCATAAAAAATTTAACTGCTGAAAATTTAGTTGTTGCATATGAACCTGTATGGGCAATAGGGACCGGGAGAAATGCAACGGGCGCTCAGGCGCAGGAAATGCATAAATATATAAGGGAGGTCATGAAGGTCCGCAGTTCGCAGTTTGCTGAGGAACTGCATATACTTTATGGAGGGAGTGTTAAATCTGCGAATATTGAGGAAATAATATCGAAACCGGATGTAGATGGTGCTCTCATCGGAGGAGCCAGTATCGTTTGGAACGAATTCTTTGATATCATATCAAAAGTGAATAAACTAGTCGGCTGATATGCTCATTGTTTTTCAGATATTGTTTTTGCTTTTGTGCATGCTGCTTGTTGCAGTAATACTTGTACAGCCCCCAAAAGGAGAAGGTTTTGCGGCAGCTTTTGGAGGAATCGGTACAGAAACATTTTTCGGAACGAAAACCACACAGCATATAAACAGATTCACAATATTTTTATCCATTATTTTGCTCATTCTTGTAATTGTGATAAATATTTATGGTGTGAAGAGACAAAAGACGGAGGCCCCGCAGGATACCCCTCCAATAGGAACCCAGGAAAAGTGAATGACCTTCTCAGTGAATTCCTGCGCCGAAACGCTCTATTAAAAGGGCATTTTAAATTAGCTTCAGGTTTACATAGCGATACATATTTCCAGTGCGCGCGGCTCTATGAAGATCCGGGGTTTTTTAAACAGATTTGTTCAGAGCTTGTCAGATCCTTAGATTCGAACTTTGATAAAGTAATAGCTTGCGCGGTTGGCGGAATAGTCCCTGCATATGAAATAGCATTCCAAATGGGAAAAAAAATGGCCTATCTTGAACGCATAAACGGAAGATTGGAAATACGGAGAGGATTTGCGATAAGTAAAGATGAATCATTTCTTGTGGTTGAGGATGTGGTTACTACCGGAGGCACAGTCGAAGAAATATTTGATTTCATAGAAAATAGCGGAGGAGTTGTTAAAGGGGTAGCTTCATTGATTTTAAGGGCGAAAGCCAGCCCATTTGAAAATCTTAAGTATTTACTGAAAATATCTACCGTTGAAGTGAACCCTGACGATTGCCAGCTTTGTAAAACCGGCGTACCCGTAAGCATCCCGGGAGTCAAAGCTCTACAGGCATGAAGAAAGTATTCAGTGATCAGCATGAGTTTTTTACGGAGAGTCGCCTATGCAAAGCATGACAGGTTACGCAAAATCGGGTATCAGATACAAAAATCTCGTACTTGAATGCGAGATTAAATCCTACAATCACAGATTCCTCCAGACAAGATTAACGCTTCATCCCGAGATTGAACAATACGATTACTTCATAGAGAAACTGATCAGAGAAAATATCAAAAGAGGCTATATTGTACTGCAGATACATGTCCTGAAATCTAATTCAGAGCCGGTGATTTTCAACGGCTTTAAGCTGAAAGGACTGCAGGCTCAGCTTTTAGAATTCAAAAAGGAATTCAAGGACAACCTGCTTTTTACGCTCGGCGATTTTATGGATTTGTGCAATAAATACTATTCATCATCTTCTTTTCCGTTCAAGTTCGTGAAAAAACTGCTCTTAAACTGTTTCCAGGAACTTCATAAAACAAGGTTAAGCGAGGGAAGTAAAATAAAGAAAGTTTTCATGGACAAAATTAAAGGTATGAAGATGTTAGTTGATGAAGTTGAAAAAAAAATCCCCTCATTTCAGGCAGAGTACAAGGCTAAGTTGACAAATGTTATGGAAAATAGCAGCAAAAATGAATCAACAGTCGCAAATAGAGAGCTCATGCAGCTTGTCCAGGGGATTATGGTAACAGAAGAGATTGACAGGACTAAATTTCACTTGAACACATTAGGAGATCTGATGAATAAAACCGGTAACATAGGAAAGAAAGTAACATTTGTATTGCAGGAACTCGCAAGAGAAACAAATACGCTTTCCGCAAAGATCTCCTCGGCTAACATCCAGTACTCCTGTGTACAGATGAGGGACCTTCTTGAAGAGCTAAGAGAGCAGGCGGAAAATATAGAATAGCAGGGTTCATGGGGTTTGTTTAAATGAGCAACTATTTCATTGTGCTGAGTGGTCCATCCGGTTCAGGGAAGACAACAGTAATTTCAAAATTGCTTCAGACCGATCTTCCAAAACTAAAAAGACTTGTCACTTGCACGACTAGAGATAAAAGATCCGGTGAAATTAACGGGAGAGACTATTTTTTTTGGACAAAGGAAAGGTTCCAGCAGGCAATCCAGAACAAAGAACTTCTGGAATATGAATTCATATATGGCAATCATTATGGTTCGCCTTCATCTGAGCTGATAAAATTACTTGATAGCGGACTTAATGTAATAGCATCGCTTGGGATTGGCGGGGCAATGAGGGTAAAAGAGCTGAAAATCCCGTCAGTTATGATATTTCTTAAAGTTTCTTCTCCTGAGGAGCTGAGGAAAAGATTAAAACAGAGGTCTCCTTCAGCATCCGATGTCGAGATCAGGCTCAATAAAGCAAGGGATGAACTGGCATCCGAAAATCGTTTTGATTATTCAGTTCCCAACGATAATTTGGATGATTGCGTCAAAACAATTTATGAATTTTTAAAGGATAAATTGTGTTAACTGAAGATAAAATCGAAAAGGCTATTAAAAGGGTTGGAGGAGAAGATGAACTTAAAACCATGATCAAGACAAGATTGCGCGAGTTGTACGAAGGAGCTCCTTTTAAATCACAGACAGAATCCGTTAATTTGATCGAGATTGTTCTGGATGAAATAATCAGTTCCCGCTTAAGCGGCTGAAAGTAAATTTTGTCTTTACCGCTGTTCATTCGATACTGTGTTCGAGCGTGAGCAAATATTTATAACAGAAATAACCATAGACTGAGATAAGCGCCGCGGAAAATATGGAATTAACCACGTTTATTTTGAAAGATAAATAGAATAGAATAAACATAAACCCCGTAATTATGTGCAAGGTAAGTATTACCATCTTTTGCGATTCAATATTCTTTCTTAATACGAGATAGGAAATTGGAGAGAGAATAAATGGCATGCAGCCGAGCACAAGAGTCAGAAGAATGAATCTTATTTCAATCTCAATTTTATTCAGTGAAAAGAAGAAGTATTTTTCATTGAGGAGGGATTTTAAAACCCTGAAATCAATTTCTTTTTCACAGATGATTGTTTTCTTTGAATTTGAGAAAATAGTTATTTTGCCGGTGAGTTGTATTCTGTCATAGGCGTGCATTGATTCGTCGCCATCTATTTTTAGAAGGACGTCGGATGGGATTTCGTTTAGTATAGAGTTAATATCCAGGTTGTCATCCGTGATGTCTTTAATGAAATTGTGGCTGATTGTATTAATACCATGTCTGTTTAATTCAAGCGAAAGATTGGTCTCGATTGTTTTTGAAGAATCAGCTTCTGACCTGACAAGCGCTATAGTTTTAAAAGGATGGTTTAGCGATGCAAGCTTGCTGGTCAATTTTTCTGCCAGGCTGTCAAAGTATGCTGTTTCAATAATTTCCGGATTTACGTTTTGTTTGGAAGATAACATGAATGAAAACACAAACGTAACGAACAGCATGAATATTGATATGCTCCAGGAAAGCCAGGCGGTTTTAGACATTTAATTTCCTGCGAAGTTTGAAAATATGCGCTGCTGACAGGGCATTCCAACAGAACGCTGCAGAGACCGACGCAATAAACGTTATGCCGGTCAGTAAGTTGTCGAATTCGAATCCGATCAGTAAAACAACTGCGAATAAATCTATTATTGTAAGTAAGGTTATAGCAAGCACTGCAAGCATTTCGTTAGGATTGGGGTTGAATTTTTGCAGGATCAGCAATGCAAATGGAAGTATGAATATTATGATAACTCCAAATATTACTCTTGTGTGTAGGGCCTGAGCTCGTATTAAATGGGCTAGTTTTAATACCTCTTTGGAATTGTATTGAGGTAAATGGATAGTGTTTGCTGTCAGAATTCTCTGATCTTTTTTGTCATATATGCATAAACTTACTTTGATTTGAACCTCCTTATTTGCAAAGATGGGAGGATGTTCAAGTCTACCAAAAAGCAGATATCTGAAGTTCAGCAGGTTAAAAAGTTCGATAGTATCCTGGAAATGTTCTGCTGACCAGAGAGCTGCCGGAATATTATCTGAGCTTGTCAGCTGATCTTTTAATTGTTTATCTAATGTGCTCACACTGCTGAATTCCATAGTTTTACGGATAGAATTTGAGATATATGAGGTTAATTGCAGCGAGTTGTTGTCATTTTTAAGGGGGATAATCAGAAGATTTCCGTCGATTCGGATCTGATTTCTTTTTATCTCAGAATTTATTATGTTAGAGAGCTTATCAGAGCTTATTTCCAAGAGCGAAGATTCATCATGTGTGTGAGTTTGAGTTATGAAGCAAATGAGAAGAAACTTGACCATGAGTTTCTTAGTATAGATACAGGCACATCAGCGTAAATCCTTTTTTTGCTGTTAAGGTAACAGGTGATGGCAAAAGTTCTGTTTATCGCTGAATCTTTACTATCAGCGCTGGAGATCTTCCAAAGATTTGACGGGCAATTTCCCCAATATTAAGTAATGAGACCCAGCATAACTTTTCACGACGTAGCTCGACCGCCATGGACGTGGTGATTGTGAAAAGTGGCGTAAGGTTAACTGTTTTTCTTGCGTTAAATATTAATCATTTATAATGATGGGAGTTTTAAGGAGGTATTTATGGCAGAAAAAAAGATTACTTTATCAGTCATTAAAGCAGATGTTGGCGGTTTTGTCGGGCATTCTACTATTCATCCTGATTTAGCGAAGACAGCTATTAAAGAACTCGAGAAAGCAGTCAGCAAAAAACTTTTGATTGATTTTCATGTGACTAATTGTGGAGATGATGTTGAACTTATTATGACACATTGGAGGGGAAAGGATTCATCCGACATTCATGAACTTGCTTGGAACACATTCAAAGAGGCAACCAAGGTTGCTCAAAAACTGAAGCTTTACGGTGCCGGGCAAGACCTTTTAGTTGATGCGTTCAGCGGTAACGTTAAAGGAATGGGGCCGGGAGTAGCTGAGCTTGAGTTTCTTGAAAGGAAATCTGAGCCGGTCATAGTTTTCATGGCGGATAAATGCTCGCCCGGAGCCTGGAATCTCCCTCTTTTCAGAATGTTTGCTGATCCATTCTGCACACCGGGATTGATAATAGATAAGAGTATGCATGACGGGTTTATCTTTGAGGTTGTTGATATACATCAAAACAAGGTAATTAAATTAAGTTGTCCGGAGCAGATGTATGATTTGTTAATGTTCATCGGATCTGCAGAAAATTTCATGATATATAATGTTTATCGAAAGACTGATGGCGAAGTTGCGGCCGCAGCTTCTACCCAAAAGCTGTCTTTGATAGCAGGCCAGTATGTCGGTAAAGATGATCCTGTTTGTGTAGTAAGATCTCAGTCAGGATTTCCTGCGGTTGGTGAAATACTGGAGCCATTTTCTTTCCCGCATCTTGTTGCCGGATGGACAAGAGGCTCACACTATGGCCCATTAATGCCTTGCACGTTCAAGGATGCGACACCTTCAAGACTGGATGGTCCACCGAGAGTTATTGCCGCCGGATTCCAGATTGCAGAAGGAAAACTGATAGGCCCAAGAGATATGTTTGCTGATTCTATTTGGGATTATACAAGAAATAAGACCGCGGAAGCTGCAGAGTATATGAGAAGACATGGTCCATTTGAACCTCACAGACTTCCTCTCAAAGAAATGGAATACACCACGATGCCTCAGATTATGAAAAAATATGAGAGCAAATTCCTTTCGATGGATGGCAGCGCAAAGGATAAGAACAAAGGGAAAAAGATTACAGTAACGACGGAAACGGATTAAAACAGTAGCAAGTAGATTCTATGTAGAAGGCTATACACGTAAAGATAAGATTTAGGAAAAGTCTTATTTTAAGGAGGTGTAGCTATGTTATACGTAGGAGTTGATCTGAGTAAAAGAAAGAGCCAGATTGCAG
>JACQRL010000253.1 GCA_016206485.1 Planctomycetota bacterium
ACTTGTAACCTCTTAATGTTATAGAGGCGTCAAGAAGTCTTTGGATATAAACCTCCGGATTTCCTTCGAGCGCGAATTTCCAGTCGCTTTCAAATCTCGGATCATTGAGTTCCTTTCCAATTGCCTGGGCAACAAGAGCCAGAATCATCACATCATCTTTTGTCTCGTAGACAGGTTTTATACCTCCCTTCCAGATCTGAACGAACGGATTTGAACAGCTTGTCGTAATTTCATGCGTTTCAAACTCAACCCAGCTGTTAGCAGGAAAGGCAAGGTCACTGTACTCTATTGATGCGTTTATCTCAATATCATTTGAGACAATCATTTCTATCTTCGGGTTGACATTTTTGAGCATCTCATAGCACCACTTGGCGTTATTGAAAAGATTCACATTCGTATACCAAAGCGCTTTTGTAGGCGTCGGCATATGAGTCAAACCCGTGAAGCACTTTCTGCCTTTTTTTGGAGTATCAACTATGAGAGGAGTGTCGCCATGATTCCAGAATGCGACTGCTTCATCCTTTGCGACTTTTCTTACTTTTATATCTTTTCCATCAACATTCGGATCAAGATTAACATCAAACGGATCCTCTGCAATCCATGCAAGAAAACCTCCGCCCGTCGCCTTCGATCCCTGAAAATTGGCCGCCTTGTAGTTTCCTGCCCATGTGAACTGGCCGGCTCCGGGTCTTCCCATTGCGCCAATAAGGATCAGCGGCAGATACATTGCCCTGTTCATCTCCGTGGCATGGAAATAATGATTTATTCCCTCGCCTACATGGATAGCAACCGGCTGTTTGTCTTCCAAGCCGACTTTTCGAATATCCTCAGTAAGTTTGATAATTAAATCCTTCGGCGTCTTTGTCATCTCGTATACAGAATCAAGGTCATAGTCTTTCAAATGATATTTTTTATAGAGAGTAAACAGCGTCGCGCATTCTATTTTTTTGCCATCGACTGTTGTGACAGTATATTCGCCTTCAAGGGAGGGGTTTATTCCCTTTTTTTCAAGCAGATCTCCTACATCCTCTCTTGTAACGGCTTTTAATGTATTGGATGATTTGTCCCAAACTACAAAGTCACCTACTTTCTCATATTGTTCTTTTGTCAGACCGTGCGCTTTAAAACTTACTCCGTTTTCATCCAATCCCAGTTTGTACCCTTTTACCACATCAGCTGCATTAACTCTCTTAAGAGTATCTTTTCTTACAAGGAGAGGAAAATCAGTATGTCTCAACAAAAACTTTTCATCATACCAGCCTTTATCGATCATTAATTTGGTAATACCAAGGAATAATGCTGTGTCGGAACCGGGCCTTATCGGCATCCAATAGTCTGATTTTGTCGCAGGAGGGCTGTACTCAGGCGTAATCGTTACAACCTTGCCTCCACGCTCCATCGTTTCGATGAACCAGTGGCTGTCCGGCATTTTATTTTCCACCAGATTTTTCCCGCATTGAATATGCAGCTTTGCAAAACGAAGATCATTAAAATCGGTATCCTGCGCCTGTAAACCATGGACAAAAGGATGACCCGGAGCCTGATCTCCATGCCAGGTATAATTGCACCAGAGTTTACCTCCATACACTTTTTCCTTAGGGACTCCGCGTATAATCGAATCAAGTAACCCAAACATGTTGGCAAATCTGTACATGCCATATTTTCCGATCACGCCTGTAAGTCCCATACCGCCCCTGACCTTACAGGTTGTCGTACCTGCTTCATGTGTTGCTTCTATCATTTCATGAGGATATCCCTGCTCCTCCAGTTTTTTTATACCTTCTTTACCTGAATATTTTTTCGCGATGTGAATGAACCCTTTCGCGACATATTTTAATCCATCTTCCCAACCTATTCGTATGAGGTCATCAGTTCCCCTGGAATCAAATTTATATTTGGAATGGTTCTCCGGAGTCAGTTCAGGAAAACCGTCATCTGCCCACTGTTTCCATCCCTTTCTGATTATTGGATATTTGAGTCTGTATGGCCCGTAAACTCTCCTGTGAAATGTATATCCCTTTGGACACATCCTCGGGTTCCAGTTTATCGTTGATTTATTGCCGTCAAGATCTCCGTAATTTCCGCAATCATAATTCTGTTCAAGTCTTACAATAACGCCGTTTCTGACAAAAGCTCTTACCCTGCACGCATGGGTATCATTTGGAGAACACACAAACGCAAATGAAGAATCATATCGATATTGATCTCTATAAATTTTCTCCCAATTTTTATCAGGGTAATGACCTAATGGATTATCTATCTGCGGAGAAAGGAATTTAAAATTAAAGAAATTCAGATCTGTTTTGGAGAGTAAAAACGAACCTCCAACAACAGAAGAGCCAGACTTTAAAAAATCTCTTCTAGATAGATTCAATTGAGACCTCCTTTAAATCAGTAGCCAGGTTATAGCAGCTAGGTACTAGTGAGAATAATTTAGTCCCCATGTTGCTGAACAGTTATTGCAAAAAATATACCATGAGGTGCACTTATATGCGTATATATCTTTGCGTGCGTGTTTTGTTTCGATTATATACCTTTGTAATACGCGAAATTTAACACACATGTTGCGTTAATATACGTAATTTTATGCTGTTTTCTGGAACCACTGATTTTTTCTCAGTTCATCATGAGTAACGCCCTTTTGAGCATAGAAATCAACCAGGGTTTGGAGTGTTGTGGATTTCAGTTTGGAAAAAATCTGATCAGTAATATCTGACCAAAAACTGTGCATCGGACACTCAATGGAGAAACACCTGCTCTGCCTTTGTTTATATCTCTCATATTTGTTAAGATCTTCAAAAGATAGAATGATCTCAAAAAGAGTTATTTCACACAATCTTTTTGCAGGCGTAAATCCCCCATCTTTCCCCCTGATCGCCCTGACAATACCGCCATTTTTCAATAGTCTCAATATTTTCAGCGTGAAGGGTCTCGACAGGCCCAGAATGCGCGAGATCTCTATGGCAGACATCTTTTTTGGATGAGATAAAGCCATTACAACTGATACATGCAGCCCATAGTTCGACTGCACCGAAAGCCACATAATATACCATTAACACAAAAAATATACCGATCAGTGCACGATCTCTCATCTGAACAAACCGGTTAAATATACTTTAAAATGGTCTCTTATATAGGATGGCGAAAAGACCCAACTCATGGGTCGTAGGTCCTGGAGTATGGATTGCACTAAATGTCGAATAGAGCATCTGAAACATCTATAATCTGTTGAAAAC
>JACQRL010000239.1 GCA_016206485.1 Planctomycetota bacterium
CAGATTGATTTATCAGATGTTTTGGATATTCAGGTTTAAAAGTATAGAAATAGCAGGGCAAAACTTTTATATTAGAGATTTATGCGCGACATATTATGGTTGTTGATTGTATCTTGTGTTACATTTGTTGCCTTGACAGAAGGTATTAGGAATTCCCCTGCTGAGCCCAGTTATACCTGGCATTTTAAGCAGCTTCAAAGCGCACACATCAACGCCCAATTATTAAATTTGTTAGGAGACCCTGCTTTCCAAAAGAGCGTCAAAAAGATTGCGTCTTTTATGAACAACAAGGATAGTTTCCTGAGAAAAGAATCCGTTTATGCAATAGCAAAACTTGGCGCGAAAGAATACTCCGATGACGTTGCTAAATTATTGAGCGATTCTGATATAAAAGTGAAGCGAAATGCCATCTGGGCACTAGGAAGTCTTGGATCGATTCAGTATGCAGATAAAGTTGCTGCGTTTTTAGATGATTCCAACAGCGAAATAAGGGGAAGCGCCGTTATTGCGCTTGGTCAGATGCGCGCAAAAAAACATAGGCAGAAAATTTCAAGTTTGACTAATGATACAGGCACGTGCTGGTTTTACGATAAAGAATTGAAGAAGTGGAAAATAGTTTCAGTTAAAGAATCAGCATCGCTTGTGTTGTCTAATCTGAATTAGTTTTTCATCCATTAATTCGAAGATTTTTGTCAAATCGGCATTACAATCCTATAATCTGGTGGTTAATTATGAATGGACAGATAGATAAACCGGGAGAGTTCCCATATACACGTGGTGTCCATCCGACCATGTATCGTGGAAAGCCATGGACTATCAGACAGTATAGCGGCATGGATGATGCGAATAAGACGAATGAGCGGTTCAAATTGCTTCTTGAACAGGGACAAACAGGTTTAAGCACTGCTTTTGATCTCCCGACTCAAATGGGCTTGGACCCAGACGACCATTTATCTAAAGGCGAAGTGGGCAGCTCAGGAGTTTCAGTAGCAATCATTAATGACATGGAAAACCTGCTTCAAGGTTTGCCTCTGGATAAGTTGACATTATCTATGACTATAAATGCAACTGCTCAGATATTACTTTCATTTCTTGTCTCAGTCGCTGAGAAAAGAGGGATTTCAAAA
Source organism: Planctomycetota bacterium (assembly GCA_016206485.1). Lineage (GTDB taxonomy): Bacteria > Planctomycetota > MHYJ01 > JACQRL01 > SBBU01 > JACQRL01. The sequence continues at coordinate 1,128 of JACQRL010000239.1, forward strand.
GATTTTTTAAGTGGGACTGTTCAGAATGATATACTCAAAGAGTACATCGCAAGGGGCTGCTATATTTATCCAGTCGAGCCCGCAATAAAAATTTCTGTTGATGTAATTGAGTATTGCGCCAAGTATCTTCCATCCTGGAATTTTATAAGCGTCAGCGGCTACCATATGAGAGAAGCAGGCTCCACTGCCGTGCAGGAAGTGGCGTTCACATTATCGAATGCTCTTTGTTATATGGAAAATGCGATAAAGCGTGGAGTTGACCGTACTGCGCTTGCCAAGAGGGTCTCATTCTTTTTTAATTCACATAATAATTTTTTCGAAGAAATTGCTAAATTCAGGGCAGCCAGGCGTTTATGGGCAAGACTTGCAAGTGAAAGACTTGGGTTACCTAAAGATCTCTGCAAATTGAGATTTCATGCGCAGACTGCCGGTGTTACTCTTACGAGTAAACAGCCGCATAACAATTTAATTCGGGTAACATATCAAGTGCTTGCAGCTGCTTTGGGCGGCGCGCAGTCAATACATGCAAATGCTTTTGATGAGGCGCTCGGATTGCCTACTGAAGATTCTGCAAAACTTGCAATAAGAACACAGCAAATACTCCAAAATGAGATTGGAATAAGGGATGTTGCCGACCCATTTGGAGGGTCATATGTGCTTGAAGATTTAACAGACCGGATAGAGTCTGAAGCAGTTGATTATATCAAAAAAATCGATGGCGTGGGTGGTGCAATCAGGGCAGTCGAAACAAAGTTTTATCAGAAAGAAATTGAGCGTGAACAGATTAAATTTCAGAAAGAAATTGAATCAGGGGCATCCCACGTCGTAGGTGTGACAAAATATCAGAATGATGAAAAAACAACTGTTAAAATCAGAAAACCTGATCTGGAATGCCAGCGCCATGTTATTAATAAGTTTTTAGGAAACAAAAAAAAGAGGGATGAATCTAAAGCAGAAAAACATCTGTCTGCTTTGAAAAAAACTGCTGAAAGCGGAGCAAATATTTTACCATCAACAATTGATTGTTGTAAATCTGGGGTGACTCTTGGCGAGATATCAAATGC
>JACQRL010000241.1 GCA_016206485.1 Planctomycetota bacterium
CTCCCCGTCCTTAGCGGATAGCGTACTGATTATTGTTGATGTTCAGGATAAACTGCTTCGCCTTCTAAATAATTTTGATAAGACGCTGAGAAATCTCAAGCTGGTCACGAAGGCATTTTATCAGCTGAAACTTCCGATCGTTGCAACAGAGCACAATCCCCAGGTATTTGGCGATACAGAAAAAGAGTTGCGAACGATGCTTTTAAACCCTCCTCTGGTCAAATTTACGTTCTCATGTTTTGGAATCGATGAATTTAGCCAGATGCTCCAATATCTCAAAAGAAAGAATCTTATCATTACCGGTTATGAGGCACATATATGTGTTCTCCAGACGACTGTTGATGCCCTCAAGAATGGTTATAAAGTTTTTGCGGTTACAGATGCGATAGGAGCTGTTAACGACGTGGAAAGAAGGGTTGCCTTTAAAAGGTACAGTAAGGAAGGGGCGATTTTAACAACAACGGAAAGTATTCTTTACGAGCTGGTGAAAGATTCAAAAACAGATGAATTCAAGTCGGTGTTACATATCATCAAAGAACTTAGGGCGTAGCAAATTAAATGGTGAATAATAGGTAAGAATTCAGTAGACAGTAGACAGAACACAGGGTTTCGCAGTTTTCAGTTCAGAGTTATTTATTCCATGTTGCATGCTTCAAACTCTATATTCCATGATTTGTGTTCTACGATTTGCGATCTAAGATCTACGAATTTTGATTAGGTGGCTCTCTCAAACTATTGATCACACCCTCAAGGGCTCTTGCGACCCTATCAGGATCATCGAATTCTCCCTTTTCTATCTGCTTTCTAACCTCGTTTATTTTATCCTGTCTTAGCTCAGGGAGCTCTCTTATCTCTGCAATAAGACGACCAACGTTTGAAATGTCAGCCTTATCGAGTCCTTCCCTAGGATTAACCTTATCAACGTTTTTATTAGGTGTGACTGGTCTTATTGGGTCTACCGGCCTTCCGCCTCCTACAGGTTCTATTGCCATATCTTTTCTCCTACCTAATATATCGACCTTGATTACCTGATAATGATTCTAAGTAAGCTCCGGAGGTATTCAAATATTTTGATATTACTATATAATACTACATTATATATGAATTAATGAAGATACTGCGTGGAATAAGCCTCTATAAGCTGGTCCCTGTCTTTCTATTTGGTGTAGGGATAACACTCTTCATAGTATTTCTAAATAATCTGGGATTCAGCAATTTAATCGAGCATCTAAGTGAATTATCAGTTTTTGCGATCATAGTCTTCATAGTTAACGCATCTCTTATAAGCGTTTTCCCTGCCATCGCCTGGTATGTAAATCAGAAGAGTGACGGTAATCCTATAAGCATATATGATTCTATAAAGTCTCACGTGATGGGCTTCCCGATCAATGTTATGACTCCTTCTGCCTATCTGGGATCTGAACCTCTCAAGATATTCTATATAGTGCAAAAATACGGATACAAAACCAGCAGAGTTATCGCGACTCTTATGGTTACAAAGTTTCAGGAGTTCGCTTCGCTGATGCTTGTGTTGATGATCAGCTTGATCTGGCTGATATCAAAAGAGGAAGCTTTATCTAAAGGTCAGGAAATTTTATTCGTGTGCGTAGGCACAATACTGATTGCCGGACTTACGATTCTACTCTACGTTTATGCGAACGGATATAAACCGATAACCAAACTATTTCTTGTGATGAAGCTTTTAAAAAGGGATAGATTAATACGAATAGCAAACAAGATTAAGTCGGTTGAAGAAACCGTCCACGTCTGCATAAATAAAAGATGGAAATCCTATCTTTTTGCGCAGTTTATAACCCTGTTCTCTGCTGTTTCGATACTTTTGAGACCTGTAATAATCCCTGCTTTTTCAGGCAGGCACATGGATTTAATGAGCCTTCAAAACATAGCGCTCATTTATATAGTGGCAAACATTATTTTTTCATTCCAGATCATTCCGTGCAGTCTTGGAGTGTTTGAGTATGGGCTGTACGGATTGTCAGGTCTTACAAAAGAATCAGTTGCAATGTTCAGTGTATTCACAAGGGTCTCTGATCTGGTGCTATTTCTCGTGGGCTTGGTGCTGCTTGTTCATTTTGGTCTGACAGAATTCCTTTCAGCTAAAAAAGCCAGAAAAGAACTGAAAGCAATATCCAAAGATAATAATTCTTCGGGATAATACAGACAATCAGTGGAAGTTGCCTTTAAACCTGTGAAATCGCTTTCAGTTATTTGGCAGAAGCTGTCTCTAATCCTTCTTCTTTCTTGTTATTTTTCTTTTCTTTTGCTTCTTTATCTATTTGTGCAAGAGTTCCGAATATAGACTTTCTGATCTCAGATGCCTTTGTCCTTGAGGAGAATTTCTTTACCAGTTTGCTTGTTCCATCCTCAAGCACTCTTATTAAAGCAACTTCACCATCATTTGTTATCCCAAATTGTTTTGCCTGAACTGACTCTTTATTGAAGTTTTCCTTTACCCAAATAACTCTTTCGCTGGATCTTGCCTTCCAGAGGACTCTATTTGCAAGAGTTACCAGTGTCTTGTCTGAAGTTTTAGTTTCTTCAGATGTAAATGCGCAGACGATCAACTTCGAATTCTCTGTCTTTTCATTTTCTTTTAATGTGTTGTTGATGTCCTCTGACCACGAAGGAGACCTGTCTGTGTATATATTGTTTGCCTTTGATATTGCTTCGCCCGGATTATCCAGGGAGCTTGTTGCGATCACATCATTATAACCATCAGCTACCACAAATGATTTTGTTACTCCCAATGAAGAGGCAGCGCTTTTTGATGTGATAACAGTGAATACAAACTTTTTGCTCATGTCTTGTATTTCTTGATTGGAAAGTTTATCTGTAAGCAATGCATCGATACTTGAGCACTTAACTTTCTTTCCTGTTTCATCGACGAGGACTGCAATTAACATGAGCTTCGAAGTGTTTGCTGCTTCTGTCTTGGCTCCTGCTAATGATAACCATGAAATCTGAGGTTTTACCTGTTGAGGAGGTACTTGTGCGCCACCGGCGCCTGCTCCCGCACCTCAGCCACCAACCACAAAAAGTGTCGGCGATGTGACATTACCACAAACATCGGGATTCACATTTGATACATTAAGAATTAAAGAAAGTGTTATGAAAGCAAAACTCATAAGCCCTCCATATAAATCCTTCCAATTATACTGTTGAAGACTGTCATATTCCATACATTATAGCAGTTTTTGCCATAATGAGAGTGGAACTTCATTTTATTAAATATCGACGAATTAATAGACTGTTCTACTCTCACAGAATCGTAAAAAAAGCAATAATTTCAGCTGTTTTTGTCGACTTTGCCGTCTTGCAATAACAGCCAGCAATTGCTTATTTAGCCTGTTTTAATATCATTGTCAGAGTTATGCTTTCTACAAGGTATGATTTCCATACATCAGAGGATAAAATATATGATTTGTGGCTAGAAAGCGGTATTTTTAACGCCGTTGTTGACAGCTCGAAACAACCATACTGTGTAGTTATTCCTCCTCCTAATGTTACAGGGTCGCTCCATCTTGGCCACGCCCTGAACGATACACTGCAGGATATTCTTGTGCGCTACAAAAGGATGTGCGGGTTCTCCGCGCTCTTCCAGCCAGGAACAGACCATGCAGGGATCGCAACCCAGTTTGTAGTTGAGAAAGAGCTCGCAAAAGAAAATCTCACAAGATTCAAACTCGGCAGGGAAAAATTCATTCAGCGTGTCATGGGATGGAAAGCCACTTATGAAAAAAGAATAACTGATCAGCTCAAAAAAATAGGATCAAGCTGCGACTGGTCGAGAGTTCGATTCACCATGGATGAGCAATACACAAAAGCAGTACTCACAGCATTCAAGCGCCTTTATGACAAGGGATATATCTACAAAGGAAAATATCTTGTAAACTGGTGCCCAAGATGCAGGACCGCCCTTTCAGATCTGGAAGTAATAAAGAGAAGTGAAAAAGGAAAACTCTATTTTATCAGGTATAGAATAAAAGATACTCAGGGTAAATACGTTGAGATTGCAACGACGCGGCCTGAGACACTTTTAGGAGACACTGCCTGCGCTTTTAATCCCGATGACCGCCGCTATAAACATCTCGCAGGGACTAAGCTTATTGTCCCGCTTGTTGAAAGAGAGATCCCGCTTGTTGCTGATAATTTTGTTATGTCGGATTTCGGAACGGGGCTGGTTAAGATTACTCCTGCCCATGATTTTAATGACTATGAGTGCGGCAAAAGACATAACCTCCAGATAATTTCTGTTTTTGATGAGTCTGCTGTTGTCAATGAGAACGGTGTTCAGTACAAAGGTCTTGATAGATTTTCTGCCCGGAAAAAAGTCATTGAGGATCTTGAATCAAGAGGGCTGATCTCAAAAGTTGATGACTATGAAATTGCGCTTGGAAAGTGTTCAAGATGCAGCGAGATTTTAGAACCGTTTCTTTCGGATCAGTGGTTCATTAAAATGAAAGAGCTTGCTGAACCATGCTTAAGGGTAATAAAAGAAGGGCGTGTTAAATTTGTTCCTGATGGCTGGGAGCAGATCGCGATTCAGTGGCTGGAAAATATCCATGACTGGTGCATATCCAGACAGCTTTGGTGGGGGCACAGGATCCCGATTTTTGTGTGCAAGAATTACGGATGTCTTGAATGCAGTGTCGATTCTGTTCCGCAGAAGTGTAAAAATTGCAACGGACCTGTTTCTCAGGTTGAAGATGTTCTGGATACATGGTTTTCAAGCGCTCTGTGGCCGATCGCCACACTCGGGTGGCCGGAAGAAACTCCGGAACTTAAATATTTCTACCCTACTGCTGTACTTGTGACCGGCAGAGATATTATAAATCTGTGGGTTTCTAGGATGATTATGATGGGGCTGGAGTTTATGAATGAAATCCCGTTTTCTAATGTTTTTATACACTCGACTGTTTTAACGCTGGAGGGTCAGCGCCATTCGAAAAGCAAAGGCGTAGGATTTGATCCTCTCGAGGTAGTGAATGAATATGGAGCGGACTCGCTCAGGTTTATTTTATGCCGCAAAACGACCGGGCTTCAGGATCTCAGGCTTGATAAACCTCCGAAAGATAATTCAATTGTCGAGGCAAGAAATTTTGTAACAAAGCTGTACAATGCTTCAAGATATGTGTTTGGTAAACTCGAAGGAGTTCAAGCGCCAATAGATTTAAGTCTGACCTCCGATGATCTGGTCAACATTGAAGACAAATGGATTGTGTCAGCTCTGAACCGGCTGAGAAAGGAATCGGCACAGCTTCTTGAATCATACAGGTTTGGCGACTATGCAAAGTGCATGTATGAATTTGTTTGGGATAATTATTGCGATTATTATCTGGAGCTTTCGAAGTCAAGCAGCAATAAATCTATAAATAAAATACTTTCTTATGTACTCGTGGATCTTCTGAAAATGCTCCATCCCGTCATGCCATTTGTCAGTGAAGAACTCTGGCAGGAATCGAAAAAATATATAAAGCTTGACTCCGAACTGCTAATTAAATGCCGATGGCCTCAGACTCAGCAAAATCTGATCAGCGCCGACTCGCAGAATAAATTTGAGTTTGTCGTAAGCTGTGTAAAGGCGGTAAGGTCAACCAGAAGCAGATTTAATATAGTCTTAAAGGAGCCTCTTGATATCGTACTGAGTAAAGACCCAGAAATAAGGGAGATGGGAAAAATACTTTCCGCCCTTGCCAATGTAAGAAACGTAACTGTTTCCGATTCCCCGGATGAATCGAGTGTTTGCGATGTAGTGGGTGAGCTCAAACTTTTCATCTCGTTAAAAGGCAAAATCGACCTGAAACTTGAACGCGAAAGGCTGGTGAAGAGAAAAGAGGAGTTTGAGTCGAGGGTAGCTAACCTCAGCAAACGGTTGAGTGACAAGTCATTTATCGAGCGCGCGCCGGCAGATGTCGTGGAAGAGACAAAAAATGATCTGGCTATCCTCGAAGCTCAGATGCATGAAACAATCCAGGTTCTGCAAAGACTGGGATAAGCCGGCCAAAGTTTATTCGAACACTACTTCTAAGAATGCATCAGCTTTGATATTCCTGTAAATCTTGTTTTTGTATCTGTTTGAATGATCTGTAAAAAGCATTTCTGATATAACCTCATTATCTGAGGTGAATTCAAATGCCCCGGTTGAATCAGTAAAAAGACTTCTGGATAGATTGCCACGTAGCTTGATTTTTTCAAAATGCTTAGTTGTAGAAATAAAGATGTTAGTAATGGCATCTCCGGTTTTATTGATGCATTTTCCTTTAAAGCGGTATTCTTTTATATTTTTCCATTCAGCCGGAGCAAGAACTATAGTTAGAATTTCCATAGGATTAATGTCATATAAAGTTTTGCGTTCATATTCACCAGAACTCCAAATCACTATTTTTTCTATGTTATGGTCTGGCAGTCCAAACGCTGTGAATCTTCCATTTTCATCTGCGTTTCCATGAAAGATAGGCTTACCTTTCTCCAGGATCGCGACAGCAGCGTTTTCAATAGGGATTTTGTTGATGTCTATGATTGTTCCTGTAAAAGTTCTGCTCCCGGTTTTTAAATCTATTTCTATGTATTTTACTTGGTTTTCGTCTAGTGGTTCGATGACAATTTCATCTGGAAGATAGGAATATCCATAAAGGTCAAGCTTTAGAGTGACTCCGGCAGGAACCTTCTCAGAGAATATTTGCTTATCAGAGTCTACATAATAATGATTTCTAGTATATTTGTACTCTGTAGCGGTATTATTATTTGTCCAGAGATTCAGCCATTTTGCCTCAGACATTTTGTATTGAGTGTATATGTCATATGATATTCCACTTTCGCTGCCACTTTCTTCGTTAAACGGCAACTTGATCAATAATTTCGCGAATTTATTGGTAAATTTGAGATTTATCTCCAGTACAGATTTTTTATCATCCAGGTTTTGTATTACTGGAGGTGTTTGTCTAAATGAGTCATTTATCAAGGCAGTACTGAGTTTCCCAAGATTATTTTCCATGTCTATTGCATAAATGACAATAAAG
>JACQRL010000242.1 GCA_016206485.1 Planctomycetota bacterium
ATTCACATGAATGGGATGATATGCCTTTTGGACTTTTAGGTCAGGCTGGTTTCTTTTCGCATTTTGATATTCGTTTTAACTACAATGGAAAAGATATTCTTCTTATTAATATATGAAAGAGGTTTATAATAATTAATGACAGGTCAGATAGATATATAATGAGAGAAATAATTACGATATAAGACGGTTTGAAAATCTCTTAAAGTTATCGGGACATGAGAAAAATTATGTCATGACATGGAGCCAGCGTTTCTTATAAGATAGACTTTGAAAAATTAAGAGCCATGCTATATGTAGGTTTATATATCGTTTTTGCAGTATTTATCTGAATATTTAGGCCATATAATATTAGTCAGATAAAAAATTAAATTAAGGAAGGCACATAGGAAGATTTGATGATATGAGACGAATGATTTTTAATATTAGGGCTGATAATATGCTTACCGGCGGGGCAAGGACATTATGAGCAACGATTGGGCGGGGCTAACCTATTTGCAGTCGGGACGTTCCGTAAAGAAGTGGGAAGACTTATTGTCTATCGCAGAGGATAAAGGCTGGTGGATTTTTCGAGGACAAGGTAGCGCCTCTCATACTCTAATGAGTAGCCTGGAACGGTGTTGTGAACAACTCGGCACAAAGGTGGTATATGCCTATGATGTCGAGACAACTGTGATTCGGGAATTCGTACGGCGATTCCACCACTACTCCAGCTATAACCCATTGAACGAGATTGAATGGCTGTCCATCATGCGCCACTACGGAGCTCCTACTAGGCTTATTGACTGGACCTATTCTCTTTACATTGCAGCATATTTCGCGCTCGAACAGTGCAAAAAAGACGAGGATAGTGCTATCTGGGCAGTGGACCTCACTTGGCTCCATGACAAATGTCGCAAGAACATCAAGCCGCAGAAAGGATCTCGGCCGAAAAAACGCATCGACCGTATTTTTTGGGAGAAACCCAAAGATTTATCCGAAGTCTTCGGGGATAAAAAGACACCATGGGTCGCTCCCGTAAATTCGCTTAATCTTAATGAACGAGTAAGTATTCAGCTTGGAGTTTTCCTTGCTCCATGTGATTTGTCGATCTCATTTATGAAGAACTTGGCAGCGCTAACCTCTACATCTGATCATGTCCAGAAGTACGTCATACCATACAGAGTGCGAAACGAGTTCTTAAAACGACTACATCATATGAACATCAGCCGAGCTTCTTTATTCCCCGGTCTGGACGGTTTTGCGGAATCGTTAGGGGTCTATTCCCCGACGGTAATGAAAGTAAGTCTCGGTGAGAGCAAGGACCTAATGACCTGTAGAAGACGCACATTTCTGTAGAGTTCCTATAGGAAAGGTGGGAAATTCGCATAGTACGGTCGGGCTTCTGGTGACTGGGAGACCTAACCAGGCAAAGTCCTGTGGGGCTCGGTGGTTGATCTCCGACGTTAGATTTATCACTTACCGAAACAATAACACTAAGGTGTGGAAAAATGAAAACTTGTCCGAAATGCTACACTAAACAGCAAGATTCTGTAGAAATCTGTGATTGTGGTTATAACTTTTTCATGAAAGCCGAAGGTAGCAGTTGGAAAGGCATAGATATCTCTATTATTCAGAAGTCCTCGTCAATCAATACTGGAGAATATCATGCAGTTTATGCAATGCAAGGTGTTGGAGAAGTACTAGAAGTTTTTGAAGATAAACTTACTATAACTCCTGAAGGCATACCGGGCTTTATGAGTAAAGGTCTTAAAGGAACTAAGACAATTCCCTTTTCTTCTATTTCTGCTATTCAGTTCAAAGAATCAGGATTAATGAGTGGCTACTTGCAGTTTACAATCCCCGGAGGCAATGAAAACGAAGGCGGAGTTTTTGCGGCAGTATTTGACGAAAACACATTCATGTTTGCTGGGAATAACATTCTGGCGATAGAAATCAAGAATTACATCGAATCACGAATTCAATCTTTTAAAAGTTCTAGAGTATCCTCGCACAATAGTATGGTAGAAGAATTGACGAGGCTATCTGAGTTGAAAGAAAAAGGTGTTCTTACCGAAGATGAATTCAAGAAAGCAAAACAGAAATTAATATCATAAATTTGCAAGTATCCAAAAGAGCAAGCAATGAAGAGCCTTTTAGACCGTCCGGTTTAACGATCCATTGCAAATAACGAGGACCAACGAGTTCGACTGAACGGTATTCCCATAGTTTCTTTTTTTGTTTCTTCCCAGTTCGCATTTTTGTCTGATATTCCAAAATGCAATCCCTCAGTTTCGGGTGGAATTAATCATGGTAGGTTAGGCGTCTCGCCTGTCCTACCTGTAGCAAGAATATTGTTAGTTACCTCCTATAACTGAAGGATTACAAAAGGAAAAATTTTGACTTTTACAAGTAGTTATGGTATACTTTAAATAGAAAGAAAGATTTAGGGTAGATTAAGGGTATATTTATAATACAGAAACTGGAGAGGAGACAAATATGAAATATCCTGTAGTAGTTCACAAAAGCGAGTATGGATACGATGTTCATTGTCCACTTCTACCAGGCTGCCACAGCCAGGGCGACACATTAGAAGAAGCATTGGAAAACATCAAGGATGCAATCGTCACATATCTAAGCATGATATCGGCAGAAGAAAAAGGTTCCCTTTACGAAATAGAAGTTGCAATTTAATGTTATTTACTGACCTTACTTCCGAACGTATAGTTGCTGCCTTTTCCAAAATTGGATTCAAAATCATCAAACAGGAAAAACATATTGGTATGTCTGATGGTATGCATATAGAATTTGCTAACTATTTGGAGAGCCTTTTTTCATTCTCCTCGTGAGGTATTTTTTCCCCTTCATCTTCGCATGCCCTTCCCCTGCTTTCTTAGGCGGTTCTGACTCAAATATCTCTCGCAATTGTATATCAATGCCGTCTAAAGAGGATAACTTAAGAACATCTTCAGTTCCAAGGACGGTGGGTTCCTCAAACTTATTTCTCTTAAGAGAATACCTTTCAATAAACATCTCTTCAAGGTGAACAACAATATATTCCCGGACACCGAACCTCTCATAAAGATTTTTCTTCTCCCGCTTGTCCTTCAG
>JACQRL010000243.1 GCA_016206485.1 Planctomycetota bacterium
ATTTGAAGCTCGTATTCTTTGACTTTTGCTTGTTTGATAAAATCTGAAGATAATCGTCATCTTTTATTATTGTGAGAAGCTTATCCACAAGTTCAATGAATGTTTTTTTGACCATTATCCGTTTATACCTTTTTTACTCTTTCTCAATCATCTCCTCAACCTTCCGTTTGGCTTCTTCTAAAAGCCCTTTTGCCTGACGGCGGGCGGAGTGGGATTGGCGGATTAAATTTGCAATTTCTTTTTGGGCTTCTATAGGAACATCAGGAATGATAAGAGTTTCTACAAGATTTTTAGGAACGGCGGTTAATATTGTGCCTGCTGATAATTTCTCTAACTGTTTTTGAATTAAAACAGATTTGCATAAAACTAAAGTATATTCTGGTAATATATTTTCTTCGCTTCTAAAAACAAAGAAACCTGTTGAGGCTAAACAACCGTCATGATGATTATCTACTAATGCAACCTTATCAATAGAGCCTTCAACAGACGAAATAATTACATCACCTTCCCTTATTAGCATCCGAGCCCTTGACGGCAAATCCTTACTCCTAAATTCAGAATAACCGTCAATGATTCCGATAGAAGGATTAATATTTGAAAGCTCTATATATCTGAAGACTTTTTCTACTTCTTTCTTGGGGTCATGCTTATCTGTAACATTCGTAATTTTATCAGCCAACTTACACCAGCCAAATCTACAGTTCTTTATTGCCTCAATCATCCTCTCATACTTCGGCTGGTAGTATTCAGCATCAATACGGTTTGCAGAAATAGTAACTGAGGAATTTTCTTCATAGCAAGGCTCATGGGACAGGTCAATATCTTTTATTCCGAGTTCTTCTAAAAGCGGGGCTTCGGCTTGGGAATATAATGTTTTAGATTTATCAAAAAGTCCATGCGATTTTTCCAGAAGATTTTTTATTTCTTCCTGAAACTTTAAAGGGGCAAGGAGTATCTTAATGGCTTTTAACTCTTGGGCATTAACATTCGCCTGATTTACTGCCCTCCGAGACATCCGTCTGATGGATAAGATGCCATATTTAGTATTAAGAAAAATATTGAGGTAGTCTGGCGATAGTTCATTCTCTTTTGTCTGTAGTTTTACCAAATAAGATGCAAACACATGATTGCCTGATAGCTTATAAATTCCTGTTCTACCAACAAATTCTTCAGAGTTTACCCTGTTGAACAAAATATCATCTTTCTGGAGTCTATATTTATAAAATTTTTTTTCAGTGATTGGAGCATATTTAAGGTCATCATCAAATGCAAAACCACCCTGCAAGTTATCCATCCGCAATATACCGTATCCATTGCCTTCTGTGTTCATCGCAATTGAAATGCCATATTCACAGTTTCTTAGATGTCTCCCGATAGGTGACCAATTCCCCTCTTTATATAGCTTCTGTAACGCCAAATATTTAGGGTGGTAATATTCGGCATCACTCCTTGAGAAACGTTCAAGTTCTTTTGTCTCAACTATTGAAATATTATCCGCAATAATTTCAGGCATTTTATTCTTTCCAGTAGTCCCTTGAGACTTTGTAAACCTTTGCTAAATATGTTTCGCAGGCATCTATAATTTTTTCTGTTTTCTCCAAATCCTCTTTTACAATGTCAGCATCAAGAGAGCTTTGAACATCATAATCACCCATTTGTCGTTCTCTGAATAACTTTTTAATTATTTTGCTAAAAGAGGATGGAAATTTTTGGGTTTTGATGAATTCCCGATTAAATGCACCTATAGTTTGCCCATGTGAGGAAAAGTGCAGCCCTTGAGAAAACAGCGCTGCAGAGATGGCATGAAAAACAGCATAATATGTCCGGGAAACAGCATCATCATATTGGTCGTTATCGAAATTCGTTCTGGCTGTTGCCAGTTTCTTGCGTGCCTTTACAAGCATCATTTTGATGACATCAATATCTCCTGCCTTCATAGCTCTATTCCTTCTTTCAGTATATTCAATCCGATAGGGAACCGCTTTCTCATCTCCCATTCTTTTTCATCATAAATAATATCCCCGATTAAGATGTCATATTTGTTCAAAAAATCAACCCCTATATTTAAGAGGATATTTTCGTATACTTTTTTCCTCTCATCAAGAACAATTA
>JACQRL010000246.1 GCA_016206485.1 Planctomycetota bacterium
ATCGATACCCTCTGGATTGACCACCTGACCACCATGGAGCAGATGCGTTTGGAAGCCGGCTGGCAGGCGCTGCGCCAGGTCAAGGCGGTCGATGCCTATAAAAGTGAGGGCTTTAAGCAGTTCCAGGAGCTACTGGCGGCCATCCGCCACACCGTGGCGCGCACTATCTATCATGTCAGCGTGGTGCAGCAGCAGCAAGCCCCACCCCCCCGGGTGCCCGTAGCGGCCGGCGTTGCCCGCGGTGGCAACCGCAGCCCCCAGCCAACTCCGCCGGCCAAGCTCGATAGCCATAAAGTGGGCCGCAACGACCCCTGCCCCTGCGGCAGCGGCAAAAAATACAAGAAATGCCACGGAAGGTGAGAGATGGCTACTGCATTGATAAAGGGTGAATTCTATAATACTCTAACTGAAAATAGAAAAGACTCGGCTGATCTGAAATCAAAGATGGAAGAGGCAGTACAGAAATTTCTAGAACACGAAACCAACATGAATAAACCCGGAATGCTTCTTGGTAAGATACAAAGTGGCAAGACAAGAGCTTTTATAGGGATTATAGCTCTGGCATTCGATAATAATTACGACATGGTGATTATTCTAACTAAAGGCACGAAAGCACTGGCTCGTCAGACTTATGCAAGATTAAAAAAAGACTTTCACGATTTCATTGACTATGACATGATAAAGCTTTATGACATACTAAATATTCCGGCGGATCGATTGCCCGGATACATTCTCAAACAAAAACTGATAATGATTGTAAAAAAAGAAACGAACAATTTAGAAAGGACCATAAGAACTATGGTTGAAACATATCCGGATTTAAGTAAAAGAAAAGTACTAATAATTGACGACGAGGCAGATTTTGCAAGTATAGGATTTACCAAGAACAGAAAAGAGGGAATTATTGAGCTTAGAACAATAGCATCACAAATTGATGAGTTAAGAAAAAAGGTGGAGAAATCTGACTTCCTTGAGGTTACCGCCACACCTTATTCTTTATATCTCCAACCAGATAACTTAACCATTCCGAGCGGTGTTTTTAAACCTACACGTCCGGCATTCACTGTTCTTCTACCCATATATAAAGCATACATTGGCGGAGATTTTTTCTTTAAAGAGGGCAGGGATGAAAAATCAATTGCCCACTACGTTTACGAAGAGGTCCCTACTGAAGAATTAGATGCTTTGAGAAAGCCAAATAGAAAGGTGTTTAAAATTGAGGAGTGCCTAACACATAAAAGAATAGAAACGCTCAGAAGGGGAATATTGAATTTTATAGTAGGCGCTTGTATAAGAAGGATACAGCAGAGACAGCTCCACAAAAGACCAGAGAAATACAGTTTTGTGGTTCATACTGAGCAAGGGAAAGAGGCCCATGATTGGCAAGTAGAAGTCGTGTCAGAGTTGAACAAACTCTTGATATATAGTGCAAATCACAACCTGCCCAAGCTATCGGAGCTTGTCCGGGAATCATATGATGACCTTTCAAAATCAGTAAGTATTATTAGTCCTCCACCAACGTATGATGAAGTGTTCAACGAAGTGTTGGCGGCGTTAAAGGGAGATTACTTGATGATTACGAAGGTCAACTCCGACGCCGTAGTTGAACAATTACTTGATGACAATGGAGAACTAGAACTAAGTGCACCTCTAAATGTGTTCATCGGTGGGCAAATCTTGGATAGAGGAATAACAATAAGGAATTTTATTGGGTTCTACTACGGTAGGAGACCGAGTAAGTTTCAACAAGATACAGTATTGCAACACTCGCGAATTTTCGGTAACAGACCGAAAGAAGACCTGGCAGTAACTCGTTTTTACACGGCATTCGCAATATACACAGCTTTGGAAAAAATAAATGAATTTGACAATGCATTAAGGGAAGCTTTCGAAAAAGAAGCACAACCTGGCGTGGTATTTATTTGTAAGGACTTATCAAACAAAATTCTGCCGTGTAGCCCCAACAAGATATCAATTTCATCAACTACCACTTTAACGCCAAATAAGAGAATGTTACCGCTCTATTTTCAGACGGACTACAAAACAAACATAAGAAGTAACTTAGAGGAATTAGACGGAATCATTACCAGTAAAATACCTACTGATGATAAAAGCAAGCCATTCCTTATAGAACTGTCTTTAGCTCAATCAATTATCGATAAAATAAAGGGCATGCTCATATTCGAACAAAACTGGGATGTTAAAGCATTTAAAGCGTGTATGGAATACTTCTCAAACAATACTCAGAACCGTGAAAATGCAGGAAAAGTCTGGTGCTTGGTAAGACGCGATAGAAACGCTTCAAGATACAGAATAGAGTTTCAGAGGTTCGAAGATAGACCAGATACCGAACAAGACCTAGCTGACGGCAAATTTATAGCTAAAGATATACCTGCACTCATACTACTCCGCCAGAATGGTCTGGAAGAAAAAGGGTGGCGTGGCTCGTCTTTCTGGTGGCCGGTTATGGTAGCTCCGCAAAACATAAGACCAGTAATTTTTGCCAGCGAGTTATTTGACGTGGATTAAAGAGCTTACTCCAAAATGACCAACAGTGAAATAGCCCGGGTTTTTACGGACATTGCCGAGCTGCTGAAGCTGAAGAAGGACAATATCTTCAAGATTCGGGCTTACGAGCGGGCGGCTCAATATATCCTGGAATGGCCGGTGGCGGTGGAGCAACTGGCTAAAGAAGGACGGCTCAGGGAGATACCG
>JACQRL010000316.1 GCA_016206485.1 Planctomycetota bacterium
AAATACTTTTATCCTGTTATCATTGCTTTTCAATAAAGACGCAACCTCTTTAAGGTTTGAATTCTCCGCAAGTTTACAGAAAATCTCCGCCGCAACCGGTTTCACATTCAATTCACTATTCACTTCCTTATCTGTGCATAGTGCCAATATTTCTTTTAAACCTTCTTTTGATCTAAGCTTGCCGAGTGTTATTACTGCCTGATATTTAACCTGTGAGTTCGAACTCTTCAAACAATTAGAGATCTCTTCTGAGTATGCGACAGCCCCCATCTCACCCAAAGTCCAGATTGCACCATTCACAATTGCTTCATCATCACTTTTTAACAACGCTGCTACAGTCTCTGCATGTCTTATCGATTTAATCCTGCCAAGAACCTCAAAGGCGTAATTCCGCATATCATTGCTGTCTAATTTGAGAAATTTAACCGCTATATCTGCGCATTGTTCAGGATCCAGAAACATCAAAGCATATAAAGCGGTTGCAGATACACCCTCATTCTTATCATAAACCATTTTAGCAACATTTGATTTGAACTCATGAGCATCAAGCGCTGATAACGCCCACAAACATTGTGTTTTTACATTCATAAACGGACTGTTTGTTAATAGCTCAGCCAGCCGTTCACTGCAATTGATAATTTTTAAAGATGAAACTGCGGAAATCGCTGATAATTGTACTTCAACATCTTTATCATAAAGATATTCTTTCAACATGCTGTGGCTGAATTTATACCTCTTATGTTTTGATAAAAACTGCATAAAGTACGTTTTTGCTTCCTTACTTTTTAATCTCTTAACAAGCCACTCACATAAATTTTGTTCATTCTGATAATTCTTAAGAATATCCTCACTGTAGAATAACTCGCAGAGGTTCAAAGTAAGTCCGGCGATAAACAGATCATTCCCCGGAGTCTCCCAGATACCCCGCACGTGACTCTTGATACCTTCTTCCAAGACAGGAGAAAGCCGCTCGCCAATAAACCTTTTTAACTCCAAAACTTCTAGAATACGCTTAATTACAGAGATAACAGCCATATCTTTTTTTGGATTAAGTCTGCTTAATTCATCACTCAAAATCTCAGAAACTTTTTTATGATTATCCGATTCAACGAGCTTAACTGCCGCGGAAGTCTTCTGCTCAAAATTCAAAGACTTAATTTGGTCTACCAGTATTTTTATTTCAGCATCCGCGTCTGTACCCTGCTGTGTGCAGACACAGAACACAGACAATACCAAGAGATCAGCAATTGCCATTAGTCGAAATATTATACGACCCCAACAACTAATACATAAACTAAATTTTCTTTAGGAATCTATTAAGTAAATCCAGCTATTCCTTTAGATTTGATATCTGTTTGAAAGTGCTGGATAAATAAACTGTTGCAAATTCTATTACAATATGTTTCATGCTTTATATCTATGAAACGTATCATAATGGCGATTACAGGCGCAAGCGGGGTTATCTACGGAGTTCGCCTCCTGCAGTACTTAATCCGCAACTCGAAACACGAAATCCATCTAACCATATCCGCCGCCGCAGCTGAAGTTTTAAAACATGAACTTGATATCATAGTCGATTTAAACTCGAGAAAGAATGTCCTTGGCAAAGTCATAGAGTCAGAGAGTCAGAGCGTTCACTATTATCACTTTATGGATCTTGCGGCGCCGATCGCGAGCGGGTCATTCAAAACAGACGGGATGATTATTATTCCCTGCAGTATGGGAACTGTCGGAAGGATTGCAAGCGGAGTTTCTTTAAGTCTTGTTGAACGCGCTGCAGATGTCTGTCTCAAAGAGAGGCGCAAACTGATCATCGTGCCAAGGGAAACGCCATACTCAAAAATCCATCTTGAAAACATGCTAAAGATAACAGAAGCAGGAGGCATCGTGCTCCCCGCATCGCCCGGATTTTATACTAACAATGATACTGTTGATGACCTTATTAACTTTATACTATCACGAGCATTGGACCATCTAGGGGTTCGAAACGAACTTGTATCCAGATATGGAGAGGTAAAAAAGCATACAGTATAAAATAAACACTATTATAGTGAATCAATGCCGCATATAGTCCAGGTCAGTTCGGTCCAAAAACACATTAAAACAAAAAACAAGATTATAAAAGCAGTCGACAGTGTAAGTTTTGCTTGCGAAAAAGGAAAGATATTCGGATTGCTCGGCCCGAATGGAGCCGGCAAGACTACGCTTCTGAGGATGCTTGCCACCCTGCTCAAACCAACCTCCGGGCAAATACTTGTCAATGGCATCGATATAGCACAGCAGCCAATAGAAGCAAAAAAAACATTAAGCTACATGTCCGAGGAAACAAAGCTATATGAAAAACTCACAGTCAAAGAGCTGCTCAGTTTCATAGGTTCACTATATGGTTTGAAAAACGCGGTTCTACAAGACAGAATCGATTTTTACCTGAATGAATTTGAAATAACAGAGTTTCAAAATATGGCAATTTCGCGCCTTTCGAGCGGAATGAAACAAAAATTAAACCTGATCCGGTGTATACTGCATGAACCGGAGGTCGTAATACTCGATGAACCTACCTCAAACCTTGATGTGGTAGCATCACAGCTTATCTTTGAAATGCTCAAACAACTAAAACAGCGGAATAAATGCATAATTATTTCAAGCCACAACATGCTTCAGGCGCAGAAATTATGCGATACCTTTTTCATCATCAATAAGGGCCGTGTAGTACAACAGGGAGATCTAAAAGAGATTACTTCCAAAACCGATTCGGCAGACCTTGAAGAGGCATTTTTAAAGACAGTCAGAGAATAATATGTTAAAAATACTGTTCCGCAAAGAGTGCAGGGAAACCATCAAGGATAAAAAAAGCCTGATTTTAATATTCTTCCTTCCGGTCATACTTACTCCTGCAGTAATTTCCTTCTTTCCCAGATACACTATGTCGCTGATAAACGAAAAAATGGAGCAAAAATTTAAAGTCGCTGTTATTGGTGAGGATAACTCTGAGATTATAAACAATGCAATGAATTCGAATGAAAAGTTTCAAATCATACCGCATGAAAGGATCATTGATGTTA
The DNA here is from genome assembly GCA_016206485.1 of Planctomycetota bacterium. Lineage (GTDB taxonomy): Bacteria > Planctomycetota > MHYJ01 > JACQRL01 > SBBU01 > JACQRL01. The sequence continues at coordinate 3,063 of JACQRL010000316.1, forward strand.
AAGAACTTGTCCAGAAAAAGGATATCGATGTTGCAATAATTATTCCTGACTCTTTTGAAGAAAGTATAGAAAAAAAGATCCCTTCAAAGGTTTCAATATGGTATGATCCAAGC
>JACQRL010000249.1 GCA_016206485.1 Planctomycetota bacterium
CAGCTTTTTCGAGCGCATCATAACATGTGGCGGCAGGATCTGCTCCTCTCAGCTGTTTTACTATTTCCACGTCTGCTCTTTTTGACCAGATTTCAAGCTGTTCAATTGCGGCCGCTCTAAAGGTATCGCATGCGGCAAGAATTACTTTCTTGTTTTGATTTTTAAGAAGATATGCTAGTTTTCCAATTGACGTTGTTTTCCCTGTGCCATTTACTCCGACAAACATGTAAATTGTTGGAGATGATGAAGAAGTTTGAAGTTCATAGTTCAGTTTGGATAAAAGATCTGTAAATTTTTTTTGAATGTAATTTATTGCATCCTGAGCAGTTTTTATTTTTTTTTCCCTGTTTAATCTTCCAAGATCTTCTGTAATTTCCCGCGCAAGAGTTACTCCTGCATCTGATTCGATAAGTGTCTGTTCTATACTTCCGATCAGATTTTTATCTACAGTTGTAAAGTTAGACAAAAGTTTATTAAAATTTTCTTTGAAAAACCCTGATGTTTTGTTTAAAGCGTGCGAGAATTTCTGCAGGAAATTAGAGAGCATCCAGTGAAATTATGCTATTGGTTCAGTTTGTTCCGACTTAGACTTGTCTCTTTTCTTATTATAAACGAAGGATTTTCTTATTGAATCGAGTACGCCATTAACGAATGATCCTGAGGTTCTTGTGCTGTAAATTTTGGCAATCTCAATTGCTTCATTTATAGATACCGGGACAGGAATATCATCTTCAAACAACATTTCATAGGTTGCTATTCGAATTATATTTCTGTCTACAGGGGTCATTCTTTTCAGATTCCAGTTGTATGTGGCGCGTGAAATCAGTTCATCAATTTCATCTTTATGTTTAACATAACCGAGCACTAACTGTTTTGCGAAGTCTTTCAGGTGCGATGATAGCGAATATCTTTCAAGCATTTTATCTGCATCTGCATCGGGAAGATCTTTCATTTCTAGTGTCTCGAATGCATATAAAACCTGGATCGCGCTGCACCTGGCATTGGTCCGAGGTTTCATATTCATGACAGCAAGGAAGGATAGTGATTCACTTTATTGAATCAAGAACTTTCAATGTTTTGATGACAGCTTCCGCAGCCTGACTTCCTTTATTACCCATTTTGCAACCAGCTCTTTCGATAGCTTCCTTTAGATTATTACATGTAATGATGGCGTTTGCAACAACAACTTCATACTTGATAGCGAGTTTACTTACAGCTGTATTAACATGATCTGATACATGTTTATAGTGAGGAGTTTCACCCTTTATGATGCAGGCAATACATACAAAGGCGTCGAATTTTTTTGATTTTATAGCCTTGCTCAGAACCGGAGCTATTTCATAAGCACCCGGGACTTGGTACACTTTAATATCTTTTTTTGAGATATGTGATTCATGCAATCTTCGCAGGCAGGATTTAAGCATATGTGACGTTATAAATTCGTTGAAACTGGAGTTTATTACGGAGACCCTAGTCCTCTTTTTTTTCATTTAGTAAGACAGTAGTGTACATGCTGTCTCTTTCAGCAAGTTTGAACTCGTTTTTATCAAATTCTGTTATATTTTTTTCATTAGGTTTGTCAGGGAACATTTTTCGAACCTCGAGTATTTCCTTTTCTTTCCTGAAAAATGCTTGAACCGCTTCAGGATCGAAGTGTTTTGTCGAATCCTGGAGTATCATTTTTTTAGCTATGTCATAGGGATAAGGTTTTTTATAGGATCTTTCTGATGTGAGGGCGTCATATACATCTGCCAGCGTTACAATTCTTGCGCAAAGCGGTATTTCTTCTCCTTTAAGTGGTCTTTGTTCCCCGTTTATCTCTACATCAGGATATCCTGTACCATCCCATCTTTGATGATGGAATCTGGCTATCATTTCTGCAATTGCAAATGCCTGAGGTCTTTTTGAGTATTGCCCGGCCATTTTCAGGGCGTTGCCTCCAATATTGGCATGCTCTCTCATTTCGGACATATCTTCTTCACTTAATTTTCCTTTTTTCTGCAGGATGAGATCGCTGATTCCGACCTTCCCGATGTCGTGGAGCGGGCTCAGTTCAAAAAGCAGATCTATGTATTCATCAGTAATGATTTCTTTGTACTTATCTGTTTCTTTCAGGGAGAACGCGATTAATCTGCTGTAGTATCTTATTCTTTCAAGATGAGCATATGTGTAACTGTCGATTGATTCTGCAAGTGCTGCTATAGCAAGTATGCTTGCGCGGAGCATTTCTTTGCCCTGCTGTTCCTTGTTTTCTATCTCCTGTTCAAGACGTTTGAAGTATTTTCTTCTGAGTTGGTCGATATTCTCCATTTCTGTTGTGTCTGCTATATTTAGCTGAAGAAATTCTATAGATCCATTTAATTTTATCGGAACGCAGGAGATAATAGTCTTACGAATTTTTCCATCCCTGGTCTTCAGATTAATCCTTGAATGGTTGGTTGAAAACCCTTGCCATCCCTCATCACAGATTCTGCTTGCAAGATGAAATGATCCTTTATGCAGAAAATCAATAAACGTGCAGTTTTGAAGGCTTGTTCCATCGAGATTTAAGAGGGAGGCAGCTTCTTTATTGGCAAATTTAATAGTGAGCTGCTTATTAAGGAGGAGAATAGGGGTGCTTACGTTTTCAATTAATATTTCAAAGATATTGGATTGCCTGGACACAATATACATTATAAATTTGGACTTTGATTATTTCTAGAACTAATTTACATGACACTGCTTGGTGATATGTGCCTGTCAGACTGTTTCTGACGCTATTCGATAACGGGTAGTTGAATGTTTAAACGGTTGGTGTTACGGATAATTTCTATGTTAACGGTATTCCCAGGCTTCCTGGTAAGAACGAACCAGCTTTGGAAGTGAACTGAGCTTTTGAAATCTTTTTTTCCGTCTGCTGATAGTATGATGTCTCCCTTTTTTATACCTGCTTTTTTTGCGTTATCGCCGAATCTGTCATTATTCTGGATACTTTCGACTTTGTATCCAGCAGGTACATTTTTAAGGTTTAGCTTTTGAATCTCCTTGTTCGTCAGAGGTTTTGTCCAGAATCCCGGTTGCGGCGAAAGCCAATGGAGATGATCCTGCCAGACTTCGGAGGGATCTCCTGCTTTCCAGGGGGATAAAAACCTGATCATACAAGATGTAATTTTGCCATTTTTTTCATATTGAATATCAATGGTTTGAGCTTTTACTGAATCTGCCTCCGGTGTTTTGAAAAGAATCCATTGTATATCTGAAATTGTTCTGACTTTTATCGTGTTCATTTTCAATATGCGGTCACCCTTTTCGAGTCCTGCCAGTGCCGCGGGCGAGTTTGAAATGACATTAGTAATTTTATTTTGATCTTCCGGATCAAGTTCAATTCCCATTCGGTTTGGATTGGGCCAGATAACAGTTTCCCATACCATGTTGTTCGAACTCCATTTGCCGTCGTTTTTATATTCGTTTATGTGAACCTCATTTATTTGATGGCAGTGGATGCAGGACCATCTGTCATTTCCGCTCTTGGTTATTTTGTCAAGTTCAGGATAATCTCTTGCTGTTTTTTTGGGAAGAGGCCTGGTGCCGGAATCAACATTAGAGATGACATGGTTTTTATGTTCTTCCAGAGTTTCTTTCAGAAGCGTTTCGAAAAAGTTGATAGATGTCCATGCTGTGGCAGATTCCGAACTTCTTGTTCCAAATCTGTGATAAATGGTTCTGTCAAATGCGTTCATGAGAAGCACTGAAAATGTCAGGCTGTAGTCGAATTCGAAAGTATTGAGATCAACATCCGCCATTTTTGTGACAAGTGCGCAGACATACTCTTTGGCTATCTCATCTATTCCATTTGCGCCACGAACAACCTGTTCGTAGATGTTTTTACAGTCCGTTCAGGGAATACAGCGAAAGACAACAAAAAGCGGTTTATTCGATTTTATCGCGACCTCGAGCGCTTTATCAAGATCCTCTATCCATTCTATTCTTCCTTGCTGTGACAGAGTGGCGCTGGTAAGAAATAGAAAGATTAGCACAAGGCTAAATAGGGCTTTTTGCAGAAGATTTGCCATTCCATTACATGATACAGGATTTTTCAGAAATTGTTTAAATTTCAGTTGCGTAGACCTATTCCTCAGTTGATGTTATAGTGCCTGCACATTTTGTGGTATTGTAGTTATCAAATTTTACCCATGAGATGACGTCGTCAGTACATTCTTCACAAACATAATAAACATACCCGAGAGGCGGAACTCCGTCGCAACGAATTGAATGTTGTATTACGCCTTTTTCTTGGCTGGTTGTGTATAAGTATAGAGCGTCACCTTCCCCGCAATTAGGATTCGTTGTGACAGTTGCAGTTAATGTTAAAATGAAAAGAGCAAC
>JACQRL010000251.1 GCA_016206485.1 Planctomycetota bacterium
ATCTTATTTCTTGTCAACATCTTAAAATTATTGACACTTTATCTAACTTCACAAATATTGTGAAATAACTGTACTTTAAAATTTAGAAGTTTGCTTTTATTTAGTTAAGGAGGGAAGGATGAGATTTATCCTAACCGTTTTGAGTTTTGTTCTTTTGGGCGCAAATGTTTATTCGCAAGATAAAGGTCGCGCAGTAGAACTAAACACAGAACCAGGTTCTGCACTGAAGGTTACACTGACTGGGAAATTTAATCTTGATTGGGTCTATAGAGGTCCGATCATTAATGAAGCAAGTTTCTGGCAAAGAAGCGGTAGCATTTCGTCATTTGGTTTAAACACAGGTGAAAGCGCTACAGATTTTAATGATGGTCAGGATATTCTCAATGGCCAGTTGCTTTTAAATTTAAAGGCGGAGCTTCAAAATAAAATCTCGATAGTAACTAATTTTGGAAACTTAAGGGCAAGGAGAGCCGCAACGAATCCGGTCACAGATAATTTGAACTTTGGTGATCCGAGCTCAAGAGACTCTACTAAGCTTTTATTCTTCGATTTATACGGTCAATTTGACGAATTTGTGGATCCGGCAGTTTCATTAAAAGTTGGCCAAATTACCAGTTATAACATCGATTGGACAGGCAGCGGAAATCCTCTGCTTATTGGATTTTCAGGCGGAGCAGAATCTCCATGGACAACCGGAGAGTCACTTATTGCATGGCCTGAAACAAGAAGAGATTCAGTCCTTCCTTCAGGTATAATCACTTCATACACTAAAGATGTATTAGAGATTACACTTGCTCTTCTTCCTTACGTAGTTTCTGCCGGTGAAGATAGAGCATTTAGTGGTAATGAAGGCGTCTATCTGTTAAACGGAAACTATAAACTTGCTTCTGATGGTTCAAATAAGATCGGCGGCATGTTCGGATTTCTTAGAGGTCCAAACAATATCGATACTATAACAACTTCTGACGTGTATGACGGCTCCACGGTCTGGGTATTCGGAGCAGGTACTAAGCTTGGAACAGTTGTCCCAAATTTTACATTCTTCGGTGAAGCATATTGGGAATTCGGCGATCTTGTTGAAGCAAAGGCAACATCAGCAACAGTTGATGATATTGAGATCAATGCATATGCGTTCAATGTAGGTGCAAAATATTCGTTTACATCTGAAGTAAAGCCTTGGGTTGAAGTTTCTATGATTTATGTCACGGGAGAAGATGACAGCAGCAGCACAAATGGAGATCTCAGCAAAAATAAAAGCGCTACTGCAAACGATGATTCTTCCGAGTTTATAAGCTACGAGTCAAACAATGACTTTTTAATCGTAGAAAATCAGCTTTTTGGGCTTGATATTGACAATAATTACTGGGGTTTAAAATTTAAAGGCGGTATAACCAGTGGAAAGGTCAGTTTAACAGGCAAATTAGGCTTATTCCAGATGATAGAGGATGTTTTGGTAGGATCTTCTGAAGAGGATAAACTAGGCACAGAACTGGATCTTCTGGTAGAGTATATGCTTAATGAATCTGCCTCATTTACAGCGGGATTGGGCTATTTATTCGGTTCTGATGTAATGGAGCTTTATACAAGTGACACAGATGATAAAGATTACTTGTTCATGGTTGGAACAAAGATAAAGTTTTAAAGTTGTGGTATATAGTGACGATATATAAAAATATAGAGAGAGAGGGTGTCATATACCCAGCTTCTCTTTAATTTGTAGATAGGAGGTTGTATGAGAAGTTTGCTTGCTGTAATCCTAACATGTTCAATGGGAGCTTATCTCGATGCCAAAGATGGCAAGATCTCCGTCGGTGACGACGTAGAAGTAAAGCTGTCTGGCGGTTTTAATTTTGATTATGTGACCAGAGATAAGGCGATTCTTGAAGGGGAAAATGCTATCAACGAAGCCGGCGGTGGAAAAATGGACACTACAAACTTTTTCACTGGCAGAGCCACTGTAAGAAGCCAGGTCACATGGAGTGACAAGGTTTCGGGCTTAATGGAATTAGAAACCAGATCCATCAATGCAGGCAGTTGGCAGACATTCGGATCAGATTCAGGCGCAATGGATCTTGATGTCGAACAGCTTTACCTGGATTTGAAAGGATTCATCAATCCCACTCTGAACTGGAGATGGGGTGTTCAGGATGTAAGATTTAAAAATGCAGCCTGGGATGATTCTTTCTTCATGGACATCACAGAAAGTGAATCTGCATGGTCAGGTTTTACTGCTGATGGAACAAGGACTAAAAATTTCACATTCAGAGACACAATAGAGCCGGTAGGCGTTAACGTTATGTGGGGCGGAATGGATAAGCCGTGTACATTAAACGTTTTCTACTTTGACGTTGTTGAAGGCGGTGGAGCAATTAGTACAGATGAACAAGTTTACGGTGCAGTTTACTCACACACACTTACAGGAATGTCATTTGGCGAACTGAAATTCGGCGTTACGGCCGTTGGATTCGCAGGTGGCGGTTCAATTAAGGGTGAAAGTCTCTGGACATTCGGTTTATCAGCCGACGCAATGCTTATGGATAAACAGCTTGAAGCATTTGCCGAATACTACAATCAGAGCGGTGATACAAGAGATGATAAATCACTCACGCCCAGCGGCGATATAGATAAAAAAGCATACGCATATCAGGTCGGTACCAGATTTACACCAAACGTTGCAAACTGGCAGGGTGTTTGGGCCGAACTAAGATATACATTCGTTACGGGAGATGATTCACCTACAGATGCAGATGATGAATCATTTCAGTCATACGAAAACGTTGATGACTTCCTCGTGGTAGAAAGCAACGATTTCGGAATGGATGTAGATACAAACTACAACGCCTGGAAAATCAAACTTGGAAAGAAAGACATCGATGTTGCTGCATTAGGTAAATTGAGTGTTGCCCTTAAGTATGGTGTATTCAAATTCAATGAAGATATCTATGGAATTCTCGGTCAAACAGCTGCTTTAGTTACAAATGAAGACCAGCTTGGAAATGAACTGGATGTTGATGTTGATCTGTGGTATTCACAATCACTCGGCTTCTATTTCAAGCTTGGATCACTGAGAGGTTCAGATCTTCTTGATAAGATCACGCCAAGTGATGAATCTTCAACTTGGGTAACAGTACTGGGTGCAAAAGTAACCTGGTAGACGTTCTAATAACTAAGCCCTCTCAACAAAGAGAGGGCTTTTTTTTTGCACACTGATTACATCTATAATGAAGTCGCGCATTATTGCTTACTTTTATGTTTTCCAGCAATATTTTTTAAAATAAGTGACCCGGCAATATTTAATCCGTCACCAATTCAAATAAGGAGGAAAATTCGAAACCCGGAACCGTCACCCGATTACATCACTATATATTTTGAAGCTACTTGCCTTCCCAAATACAGTTAATCAGCTTTCTTTCACCACTCCTGACAACTTCGATTGTGAATGTCCTGCCGTTTTCAAATCTATTTACAAGCAATTCGATAGATCTGTAGATATCCAAAGGATCAGGAGGCAGAAGTTTCCCATCAAAAGTAATAATGTAATCACCGACTTTGAGACCATATTTTTCTGCGAGTTTTCCGCTTACAATTTCACCAATCTTCATAGCTCCATTTTCTTTTCCGATTTTCCACGCGGTTTTCTGCTCTGTTGTAATATCTTCACGCTTATATTTTATTCCTAATCTTTTCCAGTTGATGTGGTGGTTCTGTATTTCTAGCGATTCGTTAGATTCTCTAAACGTGAGTTTTGTATTGTTATTTACTAGCTCATAGGCGATCTCAAAGACCATTTTTACTATATTTGTCTGCGCTTTGTAATTGATCTTGTCAGGGTCATCGCCCGGCATGTGATAATCATCATGAATCCCGGTAAAAAAGAACAGAACAGGAATCGATTTTGCGTAAAAGGAAGAGTTATCTGATGGTGCGGTGCCTCCTGGGTGAAGTTCCAATTTAAAATTATAGGTATCGTTGTACTTATGGATCATCTGTTTCCATTCGAGAGCAGTTCCGACTCCGCCGATAAAAAGATAATTGTCTTTTGATCTTCCAATCATATCCATATTGATCATCGCGACAGTTTTATTCAGAGGCAAGACAGGATTCTCGACGTAGTATTTTGAACCGAGCAGGCCGCGCTCTTCTCCTCCGAATGTCATGAAAACAACAGATCTTTTCGGTTTCTCTTTAAGAGAGGAGAATGCCTCTGCAAGTTCAAGAACTCCTGCGGTTCCGCTCGCATTATCATCGGCTCCATTGACTACTTCGCCCATAATAATTCCAAGGTGATCCATATGAGCGCCTATCACTACGTATTCATTTCTAAGGTTTTCATCAGAACCCTGTATATACCCAATGCAATTTGGAACTTTTTCCCCTTTATAATCCCAGAGTTGTATGTAATCTATTGCTCCTTTAGGAGAAATCATCTCTAACTTTTTGAATCTATCTGAGATGTATCTGGCAGTGTCCAAAAGCTCTTTAGACGGGGTATATCTGCCTTTCATCACATCCGACGCAATGTAACTTACGTGCGTTCTTAGGTCAGCAGTCGTTATGGATTTGTATGCATTAGTATTTAGTGTGTTTGAAGTATCAGGATTTTGAGCAGATGAGCAGGAAATAAGGTTAACATATAATATAAATATACTTATAAGTTTTCTGTGCAGCGCCATAATGATTTATTATAAAAGCTATCTAATAAATGCTATTGAATTTATTGAATGACTTAATACTCTTGTAACCTTTGCAATCTAAAATCTAAAATTTAAAATCTGCAATTGAAAGCGGGTGTAGCTCAGTTGGTAGAGCACAACGTTGCCAACGTTGTTGTCGCGGGTTCAAGTCCCGTCGCCCGCTCCAACAAATCACGCAATTTTCAATCAAATAAAGTGTGATTTGTTGGAGATCAACTTGACAAATTGATCAAATTAAACCCAGAAACCCAGCCTCAATGAACAACATAATAATATGGGTTTCATGTTCGAACAACTTGAAGTATACAAAAAGGCTCTTTCTGTTGCTGAGGAAATAACAAACATTACAGCGCAATTTCCAAAAGGTACATACTATTTATCTAATCAATTAAACAGAGCTGTAACATCAATCTCTGCAAATATTGCTGAGGGTAATGGCCGCTGGCATAAAAATGATCGCAGACAGTTTTTCTATATCGCCAGAGGTTCTGCTCATGAATGTGTTCCTCTCTTGGATTTATGTATGAGAAAAGGGTTGATAACCCAAAATGAATGCTCAAATCTAAAAAACGAACTTCTAATCATAGTCAAAATGATTTACGGCCTCATCAACGGCATCGATAAAAGAAAACAATAACCCCTGCTAAATCATTTTAAACGCACTTTCTGAATAAGGCTCGCCGGAGTGTGCCTTTTTTGTGCTATTGCAAATGTTTAAAGCATTTACTTTATATGTTTTGATATTTCAAAAATTGATATGGCATGCGCTTTTTTGCTTAAGGGATAACTTTTAACACCAGCATGTATCAAATATAATTTTGCAAGGTTCAGGTCTGACAAAGCGTTTTTTATAGATGATGTTATCCTGGGAGTTTCCGTACGTTTGAATTCAAAACCAATTCGTTTATTCCCGCGAACTATAAGAAGGTCAAGTTCGGCGCCGCCATGTGTCGCCCAGAAAAAGCATTCTTCCGGACGAGCCGATGTATACTCTATTACACTTTCCAAGGCAAACCCTTCCCATGAAGCCCCCAGCTTGGGATGCATCATAACATCTTTTTTTGTCGCAAGACCCAGCAAGGCATGTAAAATGCCGCTATCCCTAATATATACTTTTGGGGATTTGACCTGTCTTTTGCTGATATTTTCGTGCCATGGTTGAAGTTGACGAACCACAAATGTCGATGTAAGAATATCAAGATATCCTCTGACAGTAGTGTCGGCAACTCCAAACGACCTACCAAATTCAGAGGAATTCCAAATTTGCCCATGATAATTCGCAAGCATAACCCAAAACCTTCTTAATGCTGTTGATGAAATCCTGATCCCCAACTGAGGGATATCCCTTTCAAGAAAAGTATTTATAAATTCCTTCCTCCATTCAACGCTGGTTTTATCTGACTGTGCCAAATATGATCGTGGGAATCCTCCTCTTATCCAAAGTTTATCAAGATTAACAACACCGGTCTCCTTTATAGAAAGACCATTCAAAGTATAGTACGCTATTCTGCCTGCTAAAGATTCCGAGCTTCCCTTCAACAATTCGGGTGAAGCGCTTCCAAGGATCAAAAATTTTCTTCTGGAATGCTGCATATCAACAAGAACTCTTATGATCTGAAATAACGCCGGTTTTCTTTGAATCTCATCAATAACCACCAGGCCCTTCAGGTTTCTAAGTACAAGACCGGGTTCATCCAGCTGTGTCAAATCCACCGGATCTTCAAGGTCAAACCACGTAGTTTGGCTGCTTACTGTCATGGCTAGCTGTTTCGCAAGGGTTGTCTTCCCGATCTGGCGAGCTCCTATAACTGCCACAACTGGGTATCGGCTCAATAAAGTTCTTATTTGATTGATGCGTCTTGTCCTTTTAATCATTAATGTATTATACCTTGAAATCTCTGTTATTGCAACTGAGATTTCAAGGTCATATTGACGACGTTGTTGTCGCGGGTTCAAGTCCCGTCGCCCGCTCTTCGACGGTATATTCCGGGCACATCCTTTACAGTTTATTCCGATGACATAGTTTACACTTTTAGGCATATTAGACCTATTGAGAAGTAAGGATATATGTCGTGGAAGGATGACCTCCAGAGTCACTCGCACGTAAAACTAGTCAATATATATGGATAATCTGAAAGTATTCAGTCTTTTGTCCTTGCTTTCACACAAAAAACCGCTGAATCTGCTAAAGTAATTCGGACCATTTTGGAGATGCACTGAAAGCCGCGTGAATTAAACCAACATGTGAATAAGCCTGCGGAAAGTTCCCACACATTTGTTTGTGCATGGGATCAAAATCTTCCGACAATATTTTAAGAGGAGGGAAAGTAGACAGTACATGATTTAACACAAGCTTAGCTTCTTCAGTTTTTCCTATAAATACAAGGGCCTCTATCAACCAGAATGAACACACAACGAAAGCCGCAGTCGGCTTACCAAATCCATCATTAAACTTATAGCGATAAAGCCATCCATTATGCAACAAACTTTTGTTTATAACATTCACAGAGCTTATGAGTTTATTGTCATTATTAGGCAGAAACCTCAGGCTTGCCATCTGAAGGATAGAAGCATCAAGATCGTTACAGCTATAAGTTCCTGTAAACGAACCAAGAACCTTATTCCATGATGATTTTAAAATCTCTTTTTTTATTTTATTAGCGGCCGTAATAAACCCCCTTCTCAAATTAGGAGCAGAATAAATCGATATGCGCGACATACGGTCAGCTGCAGCCCATGACATTAAACTCGAAAATGTTCTTGGTCTGAGGCTGTCTCTATATTCCCAGATTCCGGAATCGGGAATCCCAGCAACAGAAACCGCTTTTTTTGTCAGATTCACTAAAAGCTCAAACGTTAACCTGGATCTTTCGGCGCTAAAACGCTCATCAATAAATATTGGGAACAACGCCAGAACCATTTCTCCAAAAATATCATTTTGATTCTGATAAGCAGCTTTGTTACCTATACGCACAGGACCATTACCATTAAAACCTGGCCACTGTGAAAGAACTGCCTCATCCAAATCAATCTCGCCATCTACTCTATAAAGCGGGGAAAGCTTCAGATCTCGAGCGCTCCCGGCCACATTCAGAAGATAACTAGTAAATGCCTCACGTTCCTCAAAATGACCAAGCAGTCTGAACGCATTTAAAACGTAATAGGCATCGCGTAACCAGCAATATCTGTAATCCCATGTGCGTTGGCTGTTTGGAGATTCCGGAACCGAAGTTGTCAAAGAAGCTACTATGGCCCCAGTATCTTCATAACAATGAAGTTTAAGGGCAAGGGCAGACCTAATAACCTCTGTTTGATAAAAAGGCGGGATATTACAATGTTTTACCCAATGCTGCCAGTAACGGCTTGTATCATTTAAAAACCGTTCACAGAGAGATTGCAAAGGCTCTTCAACAGGTTCACCCCAGGTAAACACAATGTGTCTGCGTCCAGTTAATTTAAAGGGCTTTCCAGTCAAATATGAAAGCGGAATATCAGTTGTAAGGCGAAGATGACTTGTAAAACCTTTAAAACTGATATGGTTTGAGCCATTGATCAAGACAGGCACATCATTTGACCAGCCAATTCTAGGATCACACTTTACTCTGATATTTGACATTCCTTTAATTGGCTCAATTATTCTAACCAACATAGTGGGCCTGAAGAATCGTCCATACTGAACAAATCGCGGAGCGAAGTCTATAACTTTAAATAATGATGAGCCTTGGTTGAAGGTTGTTTCCAAAATATTAGTGTTGTCAATATATCTCTGTTCTCCTGCCCCACCATCGGCTGGTCCGATCAAAAATTGCCCCCCATTTTTAGAATCTAACAATTTCCCGAAAACAGGCTCTGAATCAAACCGAGGAAGACAGCACCATACTACGCTTCCCGTATTCTCTACAAGAGCAGCAAACTGACAATTGCCTATCACTCCAAGGTTTTCAAGTCTCATTAAACACCGACGATATTCAATTTCACTGCATGTTCAAATATAAATGGCAAATATGGCAAACATTGAATGCATGGGCTTTCTCTCACAGCTTACAAAAACAAAATCTATTCAAGTTAAAGCAATGACAGTAGGAGAAGCAATAAAAAAACTTGATGCGCAAAATGAGAGCCCTTTAATAATTCAGCTTTACTCGAACAAGTACATTGATAATAATGAGAAAGCTAATATCGAGATTTTAGCATTTACGAAAGGATTTATCTCATGGGGTGTATTTTTTGATCGGTCAACTGAGATTTCAAGGTCACTAATCCGTGAAATTTATGGGTAGCAGGTCACCCTGGCATAAATAAAATCGAGCGTTCTCCCGAAACTATCGAATTCTTTATGAGTTCAAAACGTTGAAGCAACCTATTAAATCAACAGAGTTCGCCGCTGCCGCCGATGATAGGGCAGTCTCTGGACTTTGGCTCATTCGGATACTCAGACAGCAAAATATCCTCGATATAAAGTGCCACCAATCCGCCGGGAACAGATTTGAATACACACACAAAGAATCTTCCTTTACACCAGTCAAGGATGAGATGAAGCTCGATACATCCAGTAGGACAATATATCCTTATATAAACAATTGTAGAACATATGAGATTAATGAAAGATGTTGTAATTGTTATCTGGCTCTCGTCTGTACATGGAACATGCTCAGCAGGAATCGTAATCCTTCCATTGTAAGTATAGAATCCATTTTCTATAGTTGGGTAAACATCCATGCTACCATCCGGATTGACACCAAAACTTGCCCCAGCAGACCAAACACTCGGAGTCGTTACCTGCTGTGCGCTTACCTGACTTGTTACAACTGCAATTAATATAAGTGATACCAGCCTTATTGCCAATCTCATGGAGCCTCCTTAAAATTAAAACTGCAGCTAAATAACCATTTGACTCAAATCGGGTAACAGTTTCTACAAGGTTAGAAGTTGAAACATCACATTATATATGTACGTTATCCGTGTATGCGTTTTGTTATGACAATTTTGTTCTTTATGGCTCCTGTAATTGCAGAAGAAACAATTCCTTGGGAAAAAGAGTTTGAAATTGCGGCGAAAACTGCCAAAGAACAGGATAAACCGATACTTCTTTTCTTTAAACCTCCCGCGTTTCTTGATAATAAAACAACTAAAGAACTTGAAACCGGGGCATTATCTGACCAGAAAGTTGTTACTCTCGTAAAGGACAAGATTATAGCAACAGTTGTAGCACTCAATACCCCACAAGATGCTGTACAGAAATTCAATAAATACAATATTTCAGCAGATTCTGTACCTCAGCTGTCATTCTTGATCTCATCGGGACAGGAGGTCAGAGAACTCCGCCACAGCGGAAAAAACATCGCCGCCGACGAGCTAATTAAGAAACTAAACGAGCTTATCAACATCAATACCAAAATCATATGGGAATCAAATCTCGAAGATGCGATGAAACATGCAAAGGAGCAGGTCAAGCCAGTAGTTGTAATAACAACAAAAAAAGATGACAAGGAATCTGCGACATTTCTAACCGATCTTGATACTTATAGACATCAAATTTATCCACTTAAAAACGATTTCATCTGGTACAAGCAGGAAAACAGCAAACTAACAATTGAGTTCACCAATCCATATACCGGAACAAAAAAAGGCGCAAAACCAGCAAATAAAATGGACCAGTTCAAAGCAGATCTCCAATTTTACTTTAATTCATTTAAAAAAGATCACCTCTCATCCAAGTTTGTCTGCACAAAATGTAATAAAACCAAAGATAAAGAAGGCAAGTGCTGTAACCAGAAGCTCATTAAGATCAGAGCCTTCATCTGCGAGAAATGCGGCAATGCCTCAGCAAAAGAAAAGGAATGCTGCAAAGAGAAAATGAAACCGAAAATTGAGAATTAGAATACAGCATACAGAATTTAGAAGTCAGGAATTTATCTCCAGCAGGAGATATCGCGTGCGATTTGAGACCTCAACTGGTTAAAGTTCTTAAAACTTCGAATCCTGCGCAATCTTTTGATGAATTGTACATTAATATATTTGCTGTAAAGATCGGCACCATCATAATTTATCAAATGGGTTTCGATAGTGGGCTGTTTTGATTTTATAACCGGTCTTGGCCCATAATGAGTAACACTTTGATATTTTTTTCTTCCTACGCAACAAAGTGTCTTATAAACACCAAATGGAATAAGCAGACTTTTATTTTTGATATCCAAATTCGCAGTAGGAAATCTGATTGTTCTTCCTAACTGATAACCCTTTACAACCTTTCTTTCTACAGAATAGCAGCGTCCAAGCATTTTTGATGCCTCCTGAAGCCTTCCTTTTGATAAAAGAAATCTAATCTGCCTTGAACTGACTGCACGCCCGCCTATCCTGACAACGTTCTGCGAAAATATCTTAATCCCAAGAAGGCTACATAAATGCTTTAACTCATTTTCTCCATATTTACGCTTGTATCCAAACCTGCTGTCATATCCAAGAAGTATTATTTTCGCATTTAATTTGAGAGCAAGCTGCCGCACAAATTTATCCCCTCCAATTCTGGAAAATCCTTTTGTAAAACTAACAACAAGACATTGTTTAATCCCTGCCTCCTGGATTAATTTTATCCTTTCTTCAAGAGTACATATGAGTTTTACGCCAGCATTATATAAAACATTCGCAGGATGCTTACTGAATGTAATTACAATAGGACGAAGATTAAACCGACGCCCTAAGGAAATCAGTTTATGAAGCAGCTCATTATGCGCGGCATGAACTCCGTCAAAAACTCCCCAAGTCACTACTGATGGTATCTTTGATTTATCATGTTGCCAGCTCGCTATTTTCATTGGAGAAATATACTGCTTTAATCTATGCAAGCAAGTAGTCAGTAAAAAGCAGACAGAAATCAGAAAACAGGATTTAGGGGAAAGAAATTAGAGCGCGTTATCAACTTTTTCGCTCTTGCGAACCTTCCCATTGTTGAAATCTTCTTCAAATTCCTTAAGTACATGGTTAATTGCTGCTTTTTGTGACATGCTCATACGATCGATTATCAGCATCCCATCTAAATGATCTATTTCATGCTGGAAAAGAATCGCCAAGAGTTCTTCGGCTTCTACCAGATGTTTTTTTTCCTTCTCATCAAAATATTCAACTTTAACTCTCTTGTATCTGTTAAGATTTGCCCTGATACCGGGGAGACTCAGACATCCTTCATCACTAAGTATAGTTCCTTTTCTTTTTAATATCCTTGGATTGATAAAGACCTGTTCCTTGGTTTTATTGCCGGAACCTGCCTCCAGGTTGCATACGACAATCCTTTTGTCTAAACCAATCTGTGTCCCCGCGAGCCCGATACCGCCGCACTCATACATAATTCTGAACATCTCTTTAATTGTTTTATTCATCTCACGTTCGCCAAACTCCTGAACCTTATCTGCAACTACTCTGAGCTTGGGATCAGGGAATATTTTTATCTCCATATACGACTGATTATATAATGAGGGTCAGTTCTTTGAAAGGATGTTTTGAATCTGTTTAGTCTCTTCAAATTTCTGCAGTTCATCAGACTTCAGCAATTTCAGTATACTATTCTTTGATACGTTCTTTATTGTGTCGTACATAGGAACAAGTTTCGCCAGATTCTTAATCCTTTCGTCAGGATTTTGTTTATTTGCTTCTCTGGCAAAGATTTCCTTCAAATCATCTTCTAACTTTTCAAGCATCAGTATTGATTTATTTTTCTCGACCAGCAGTTTCATTTTGGTCAAATGAGGCTTTAACTGGTCTGAATCATCTTCTGAATCTATGAGCAATTTAATAAACTTCATTTCTTCATAAATTGCTTCAAGCTCTCTTTTAACCTGTTCAATCTCAGGTATCAACTTAATGACTTTTGATGTATAGACCCTGGCTGTCTTGAAATCTCCGGTCAGAGGGGTAATAGGATCGGGAACCGGCATCGGGGTTTTGGGATAAATTTTGGATGGTTCCTGCAGGAAATTAAATATCCAGTTTTCCTTTAGACGAGACGAAGAGTGAATCAGATCCGGAGCAATGTCAGATCCTTCAGTGTTGATCTTATGGCAACTTTTACAGCTTATCGTAAATACTTCATACAGATATATAATTCTCGCCAGATTTTCACTTATGAACTGCTGCTTTGTTTCCATTTGAACATCTTTTAATTCATATAAAGGATCTCCCTGCACTATATCCTTAACACTGAAGAAATCTACGATAGCCTGTGCTTCTTTATCAGTAAATCCAAATGTCGGCATTCTTATGTTAACAAGTGTTGGATTCTTGCTCTCGTCATATTTAGAAGAAAGTGAATATCTGAGTAAAAACGGAGATTTTAAAAAACTAAACAGCCAGTCGGGATTAGTTTTTTTGCCCTGTGTAAAAAGGTAAGGAGGAATAATCTGGGTTTCCTGTCCGCTGATAACCTCATTGTTTTTCGTTTTATACGAAAGCAGATGACTGATTACTTCGCCGCCGAGCTTGGGAATATGCCTTTCAATCTGCGATAAATAAACAACATCGCATATTTGCTGAAAGGCATGGAGCTGTAATTTTTTATTATCGACAATCCAGGAGACTTTAAATGCCGGCTCAAGAAGCACCGGACTGTAATATTTTTGACCTAATTCATCAGAAATTATATACAGCATACCTTCTCTTAGAATAAAAGCTTTTAACCCTGCGAAGCGCTTTCGCGCATCTTCTCTGTCAGATTCAGTCTCTGATGCAAGAAGACTTAAACAACTGGACACATCATCCCTTAAAAAGGCTAAACTTTCATCAACAAGTTGAAGTAATGATTCTTTGTTCAAACCCTTAACTTCCTCTGTTAACAACTCAGTTCCGTAGTATTGTTCTGACTGCCTCTGTCGGCTAATCATTTTATCAAGAGCTTCCACGACAGCAGAAGTCTGAATATTATCCAGCGCTTCATTAAGTCTTGCGCTCAACTCAGACTCATCTGTCACTTCATTTAAAACAGGAGACAACGAATATCCTGCAAGATATTTATAGATATAAAAATTCAATTCATCTTTATTAAGAAGAATTTTATCTTCTACAATAGAGTTAAACCATTTATGACTTTCCGCCAACTTCGAACCTCGATCAATATACTGCGTAACAAGTAGTCTGTCAGGATCAACTATGTGGCAGCCTTTACAATTGAAGTCTCTAAACAGTTTAACTCCCTGCTGATACATGCTCTCATCGGTCGACAAGCTTTTTGCCATGCTGCCGGTAAGACCTGCCTCATGATGGTCAGTAAAGGACAATACAAAGTTAGTTACGAGTTCCGCTTCCTTCTTAGTAAGATTAAGATTCGGCATTCGCAAAAGTTCATCAGCCGGTTTTGACGAGAGAAGTCCTGCGTCATACAACCTCGGGTTGAGCACTTTGTTGCGGAGCCAATCAAGTCTTGTATGCGGAACTTTGATATCGTATTCCTCTCCCTGTTTAAAATTATCAAGCTGGTTTATATTTACCGGGTTATGATTTTTATAGATCTCATCCTGGGTTATCGGGTGTTTAAAGACTGTGCCAAGATGATTGGTCCCATCATAAAGAGTTTTTCCAAAATCAATCCTGTCCAGATGCTTGCTTGCAAATGGCTTGGCTCCGGTGAGCTCAGCACCAATTCCATCGAGATTTGTCCATTGTTTTGATTCCGGAAGGCTTTGATCCTTCATTTCATGGCATGAATAGCATCCATAACTCTTAACAAGTTCCTTTCCTAAAGTCATAACTTTATCATAGGAACTAAACGCGTTAATTTTCATCCTGGCATCATAGAATGTCATTCCTCTTCTGAATTCAGTAAGGAGCAATTCATTCAGAAGCTTTTCATATGATTGTTTTTTAAACGCTACGCTTTTATCCTCTTTAACTTCCAGGGCAGCTTCTTCAGGATACCATCCGGCAAGCTGTCTCACCTTTCTATTTTCATTATCAACCTTGACCTTATCTGAAGTTAAGTAGGCAATAATATCAGAAATCTCCTGATCAGTGAGCCTAAGATTAGGCATAACTGCTTCTTCATAATAATGTTTTGGATTTTTGAGCCAATTGAAGAGCCACTTCTTACTCTGATCGGCGCCAAACTTGGCTGCAGCACCGGCAAGATTAGGCCCGAATTCATCAAGCAAAGGTGTTCCGTTTACAAAATAATCTTTTTCATAATTTTCATCGAATCGATGACAAGCATAGCATCCGACTGTATTTACAACCTTTTCTCCTCTCGTTGAATCGCCACTCTTAATCGTTTCGAGCGGAGCATCCTGAACCTTGTCTGACAGTGAGTATAGATATTCCACAAGAGCTGCTGCCCTCAGCTGGTCAGGAAGCGGAGATTCAAAAACCTCTCCATCATCTGAGGTAAAATCTCTTGAATTCGGCTGCAAAAAGAAATGAGGCATTCTGGTAACAGGTCTGAATGATCTTGGCGAGAGTAGCCAGTTATATGCCCAGTTCTTATCTACCTTGCTTTTTATTCCGGTGAGAGTAGGGCCGGGACGTCTGGCGAGTTTGATCTCGTCAAGTTTGCCATGAGGTGTTTCTAGATGTTTTGGAAGGGTCGGATAGCTGTCTGTTTTATGACAGGCATAACACCCGGCTTTTTCATAAACCTGCATGCCTAAGTTATATTTTTCCGCGCCATCCAGCTGCATTTCCTGATTATGACAGCGCCTGCAGCTCGCCTCATAAAACCCTGCCGGAAGCATAGGAAGATCCCAAAGTTCTCTGTAGTGATAATTGAATCTGGACTTCCACTCTTTTTTCTTTTTTTCGTCCAAAGGTATGTGGACAGCAAATGAGAAATCAGTTTCTTTTCCATCACCATCGTGACAAATAGTGCATCCCAATTTATCCATTGGATGTTTTGAGTCTGCCTTTACATAAAGGTCAAGTTTCGGGTGCGCTGACAAAACCTTAATATACCGATCGCGTTCTGTTTGACTTGTATATGCCTGTTCAAACGCAAGCTGAAGCTGCGTATTACTGAATTTACGTTTACCCTCACCGTCAATAAAAGTTTCATACTGCGGATTATCGATAGTAAAATGGCAGGTCTGACATCTGTCGATTCTCTGCGGTTTCGCAAAATGGAGTTCATCATATAAATCTTCAAGTATTACCTGTTTTACCTCTACGGTCGAACCGAAGAAATCGAGCATAGGAGCATCTCTTAATTTATTGGCAAGTGTATCCCTTAAATCTTTGAGTTTAAGTTCAATCGAATTCTTCTCTTTAAGTCTTCCGCTTAAGTCGCTTTTTAACGCATCTAGTTTACGCTCATGGATTTTTAAGGCAAATTTTACTGATCTCCTGAAATTTTCGATTGGTTCTCTTGTAATATATCTAGATTCTTTCAGCAGAAGAATTCTTTCAAAATCTTTCTTTGAGGAAGAGAACTCCTGTTCTGCCTGCTGTCTATTTATCGAACTATCTTCGTGAGAAAGTTCAAATTTATGTTTGGCTTCCTCAAACTGCCATCGGAAAAATGTGTAATCTGCCTGTGAAAATTCAGCCCTTTGTCTGCTGATCTGAAACACTCCTTCAAGATGATTTAATTCTTCGATTATTTTCTCATACTTAATTTTGCCAGCTAGACTATCAACAACCTTTATAAAACGTTCCAGTAATTCTTTAGCTTCGATTTTCGCATCGTCTATATACTCGCCTTGTTCAATTCTGTTGAGTGTGAATTCAACAATTGTTTTTGTTTCTCCGACAAGATCCAGTTCAAGAAATTTCTGGCAGCTTTCCTGAATCTGTTCAGGTTGAGAAGAGATGAAATCACTCAGCTGATCCTGATCAGTCACTTCAACAAGCCGGGAAACCGGCAACTGTCTGGATTCCAAAAGCTTTTTGACATTAAAAAGAATCCAGAGAAAATTAACGGTTAATTCACTTTGTTTCAGACTTCTTTTCTCCAGTTTGATATCTTTTTCAAGCTTATTTATTACTTCATTCTGAGTCTTAAGCAGGCTTTCAACCTCTGTAAGTTCAAATTCAGCGCGCTTTTTTTCTATACTCTGATAGGCGCGTTGAAATTCTTTCCAGGATCTGGCATGATCATAATAAACCATTAATCCGCAGGAACCCATGAGCGCAAGCGAGCTAAATAACAATATTAGATGCAGTTTGCGCTGGCTATAAAAGTATTCTGACTGGTTTTCAGGAGTTCTCTTTTCTCTCTTAATTCCTTCTTTTTTTACTTCCTTTTGGTCAGCCACGATCTGTGTAATTTTAGGGACGACAAGCTTGACGTCAAACGATTAACATTCTACGGCAGTCCATGAGTAAGAGATAGCAGCTCAATATATTAAGTTCCTATATATTTAGAATAGATAGTCCTTGCCCTGGCTGTATCCTCTGTTCCCTTTATTATAGCCCTGCCATCAGAAAAGAAATGAACTTCCAGGTCATCGACTTTAAATGTCAGCATGTATTCATTGAGCTTAGTCTGGGCAAATGATTGCAATCTATCGCTCAAAGTTTTAAGTTCCAAATTATAAAGCTGCCCCGGATTTATATAGATCGCATTTCTCCCGCACAGTTTGATCGTTGTTCCGCTGGTTTCTTTACTTAAAAATTCATATTCATTCCTGGAGCAGACCTGACAGGATTTATTCTGATGTACTCCCAGATATTTTGTTTCATTATTCCAGCATTCAATCACAAGAAGTTTTTTTAAGAGCTGATCAAAATTTCCTGTAAGGAATTTGAGCGCTTCCGTAACCTGAAATGAAGAGATTATTCCAACAGTGCTGTTTAGAATACCAGCGGTATCGCACGTCGCAACTGATCCCGGTGCAGGGATATTATCGATCACACACCTAAAACATATTTCTTTGCTTATTATATTCATAACAAGACCGTAGCTGCCAAGACAAGCAGAGTAGATCCAATTCTTGCCTAATTTGTGGCATACGTCATTAAGAAGGAACCTCGTCTCAAAATTATCTGTGCAGTCCAGCACCAGATCTATTCCGGAAAGGCATGTTTCGGCATTGGAAGGGTTAAAATCAGAAAAATATGTATCTATATGCACCTCACTGTTAATGGAACTGATTTTCTTTTTAGCGGCGATAACTTTTGGAGATCCTTCTTTCGCATCTTTTTCATCAAAAAGTATCTGCCTCTGCAGATTATCAGTCTCAACTATGTCACGGTCTATAATCCTTATAAAGCCGACGCCTGCGCGCGCTAAAAGATTAAGTGAAAATGAACCGAGCGCTCCTATTCCAAGTATTGCAACCTTTGATTTACTGAGACTTTGCTGTCCCTTCTTGCCGATCGGGCTGAATAATTCTTGTTTTCGATAACGAGAATCCATATTTGATCCCAAGTATAACTGCTCCGGCTATTAAATAAAAGGAACAAAATATCAAAATATCCGGCTGGTAAAGAAAATAATCTGCAATCTGAATATATTTGTAACTGAATGAACCTCTCGCCATATCATAATCGTGCAGATATGAGATGGTCAGAATTGGATCGAGATAGAGAGGATACAGTTTAAGCTTATAAAGCATGTCTACAGGCATAAAACGCAGAAATAAAGGGACATTGACGCATAAATAAGAAAGCGCGTAAGAGTAATGACTCTTTGCAGGAAAAATAAAAAATGCCGACACATACCATATAAACAACACTGTTACGAAAAAGTTATAAATTCCTCCAAAAAGACTGACTGCACAACTTAATACGACAAACAAAATAGTGATAAAATGTTTCTTCAAATGAAGTGACAGCGGCAAAAACAAAGAAATGAAGAGGGGAACCAATAAACAAGCAATCAACATTGAATTAAATCTGTGAAATCATAATTTAATCAGTGCAATCTGTGCCAAACAAGACTTTTGTGCTGATCATTTATTAAACAGAACCAGGCTTCTTCCACAACTGTACAAATGAATTGATTATTATTACTGAGTAGGAAACAAGCATTGTATAAAATGCGAAATGGCAAAATGGCGCGAATTTCACTGAGTACCATATAAGCACAGGCGCAAATATGCTTAGCATCATCGCAATAAAAGAGGTTACATACAAAGTTATTTTAAACCAGAGCGCCAGAAGTGTCATCTCACACAAATGAGTTAAAATAAAATAAACAACGGGCATCAGAAATGAATGGGGATGAACGACCATAAATGCATGCCGCCTGTCATTTTCTTCAAGCCCTTTTTTCATCTCATCAGTAGCCTTCATAATCTGATGTTTCGCAAAATCTGATTTCAGACCGAGTAGTGAATCACCCGTTTTATCCGTAAAATTTTTAGCGCTCTCTTCTTCCTCGCTGAGCCTGGATGGGTAGAATGTAGCTCCAACAAAGAGAATTCCTGAAAAGAGAGAAAGCAAAAATAAGCTCAGTACTATCTTAGTGGTAATAGGAAGTTTTGACAGATGAAAGTGGGGAATGGCTAGATAAGGAGGCATGGCTAATAGTAGTAAGTAGTCAGTAGAGAGTAGTCAGTAATAAATATACTAATTATTAGATTCATGAATGTTGCCATCGGCGTCAATAATTATTGTGTCAAGTCCGAGCTTCTTGGCAAGCTTCATTCCCTGATCAGCACCCAGTACAAAAACGGCTGTAGAGTATGCATCGAGCTCGAAAGGATCTTTTCCTACTAACGTGACCTGAAGAACTCCGCTCACCGGCTTGCATGTCCTGGGATCAAGAATATGACAATATTTTTGGTTATCTTTCTCAAAAAATTTCTCATATGATCCTGAAGTCGACAAGCCCTGATTTAACAATCTGATCTCTTTCAAAACAGTTTCCTGTCCTGATGGGTCAAGTATCTGGACAATCCAGCCGCTCGATCCGTCTTTTACAAGGCCATATTGAGAGCTTCTGAAATCAATAAAAGCTCTTTTCAAATCACACTTATCAAAATATTCTTTGATCAGTTTAACACAGAAACCTTTTCCTCCTGCTCCGCTATCCAGCCCCATCATCGATTTTTCCAATAAGACAGAGCTATTATCGTGATCCAGTTTAATTTGTTTGTAATCAACGAGATTAAGCAGCTCTTCTATCTGTTTTGAATCCGGAATCTTATAGTTCTTATCAAAGAAGCCCCATGCCTTAACTGCGGGGTAAATTGAAATATCATAAGCGCCCCGGGTGAGATCTGAATACCTGACAGATGCTAAGATAAAATCATAAGTAATCTTTGAAACTGAAATACTTTTTTTGCCTGCTTCCCGGTTTACCATGGAAATCTCGCTGTCTGATTTATAATTGCTTAGAAGAGTATCGGCCTTCTTGGCGATCTCGTTCGCCTCGGATGCATACTGTTCAAGTTTTTTCCGGTCTGTGCCAACCAGCTCCAGATTTAATAATGAACCCATAACGTAAAAGGACCTTTTGATCTTTATTTCCTGTTCCTGATTCAATTTTGGCGCTGACATAGAAATAATTGCGATCGCCTTTCTGATTCCTCTGCATACAGCATCGGATGACATTGTTGCGCCGGTTATGTTGATAACATCCTCATTTCTTTTTATCTGGTCATCTTCCCCTTTACCTCTGAATTGTTTCAGCCACCAGCCACGGCGGACCTCATCTCCTACTGCCTCCCTGTAAACCATGACACTCACATTTTCGACGGCAAACTTATCATTTAAAACAACTACGAATGTTATGTTCTGGTACTTCCCAACTTCATCTACTATCATTGCATATCTGTCTGGTTTTCCATCAGTGCACGAATAATACAGCACATATTCATCATTTAAATCTATACGCTGTAGTTTGAGTTTTATCTGTGTCATTTCTCCAGGAGAAAGTTTTACTGATGTTTTATCGAATGCCCTTTCTTTAAATGCAAATTCAAGCGCCTGTTCAGTTGTCATGTAGATATCTTCGAGGCACAGTAAAAGTAAAGCTGCCGCGATCATGCTGTCCTGTTTATAATAATAAAGGAGAGAGGCGCATAGCGCCGCTCCCCTTTTCAACATGGGCTGTATGGAAGTACATTCTAAGTGACCCTCCGTAAAAAACTCAAATTGGTCACTGATTTCACAGATTCGAAAAAGATTACGCAGATAAAGTCCCAATCTGTGAAATCAAAATTTAATCCGTGTGATCTGTGGTAGTTAAGACTTTTGCCAACCATATATTAAAAATATGTCGCGAACGATACTAACCAGGCATTGTTGGAACTATCAGGCAGGTCTTTAAACTCCTGATTGTGCTGATATTCCAGCTTAATTACAGAGTATTTATCTACTCTGTAGTTAATGCCAAATTCCTGTCTTTTAGTACCATTTCCATCAAGGTCAACCTGTCCAAGGCGGTAAATCAGAGTAAACGTGGATTCATCTTTCGCCAGAGAACCCATCATGCTCCTCAAAAAATCTGGAAAGAAAAGATAGTTAAGTTGTGCATAATAACCGTTCATGTCAGAGGGAACTTTTTTTGACTTGGCAAATGCGTCTCTTTCAAGATCTGCGTAGACATATTCTCCTGTAATTTTAAACTTGTGGAGTAGCGGGCTTTTTATTCCAAAAAGGTCTCCGACTCCTCCCATATGTAATCCCAAGTCAAATACATAAATTGCAAGGGTGTTGTCTTCATTGGAATCATATTTTCCTATGTGCGCTGATAATCCGGTATCTATTCCTAAAACCGGCATTACACCTACACGGCCGACCAATGATTTATTTGTATTGTTATCTCTGTAAGCGCTTCCGATCTTTGAACTGCTTCCCCTTCCATCTCTCAATCCATTTGTTTTGTTAAACAAAACAGTCGCGCCTGATTGATCAAGACCTTTGAATCCATTCACGACATAAAGTTCGTAATCGATTCTGCTGCTGCCGGTATCGATTGCACCCCACAGGCCTACGCCCGGTTCGGATAAAGTAGTCGGGACGATGACTCTATCTACAAGAGGCCTTTCGGTAAGATCTTGTATGGGGGAATCATGATACAGATTAAGTTTTCCAAGCGGATCCAGAATAAGTCCGCTTCTTAGATTGAGACTGAACTCGATCCCGTCGCTTTTCGGCGTTGGTTTAAAAAGCAGAAAATCTATGAAGCCGAATTCCAGCTTGACCTCTGACCCTGAGTGTTCATATTCTATCTCAGTGGCAAATTTTACTCTCTCTGAAATATCAGAATAAAGAAATGGAATTAATCTGTGATTATCAAATGTGGATACAGCGCCTTGTTTATCCGTGTATTCAAGATCCATATATCCGCCGAGATAGGTGGTCCTTCCAAATCTAGCAAGGAATGGTTTTGAGTAGAGCGGAAATTTCCCCTCTTTCGATTGTTCGTAAATCCAGGGTTTATCCCCTGACTCCTGGATTTTTTTCTCAAGTTCATCAACTCTTTTCTTTAATCGTTCAAGGTCGCTTCCATCCTGGTTTATATTTCCTGCAAAGAGCATTGTGCCGGCCAAAACCAGCGGCATTCCAAATAGCATATAGAACCTCCTTATAATTTTCCATCAGCCGTCATATTGCGTTTGAGACTGAGTCTCATTCACTAGATGTTATACTGATTACCCTGCTGTCAGTCAACAAATTATCAGATTTTGTATAAAATAAATCGCGAAATCCCGCTAAAAACCATACCTTTTCTTTCCACGAATTTCACTGGTCCAGTCGTATGGGACAAGTTCAAAATTCCTCTGTGCTTTTGTGGATTTTCAGTGATTCAGTGAAGTTTCGTTAAGTATCTGTTATGTACTTAAATACGCGGATTACCTCTAACTCTGTCCACCAGCACACGCATAATCAACAAATCTTCAAAAATGTTCATATATACGGGTAGAAATAATATGCTGCGTCACTATATATAAGGTGAAAACTAAAGATTTACGCTTCTACTCATACAAAGCTTATTTATAATCGCATATATATTCCAATGAGTAAATCAATTCCTGCAGATTCTAAGAGAGGGGCAATACTTCTTCTCGTTCTCGGTGTACTTTCTCTGCTTGCACTTCTAGCAACAATGACCGCCAGCATGCAAACAATGTCAAAGCTTGAAACAAGCAGGTATCTTGAACTGATGGAGGCAAGATGGCTGGCGCAAATGGGGTTTGAACGCGCAGTAGCTGAGCTTAACAATAATCCTCTGAAAAAAGAAATGAAATACTGGGGATCCGACCTGAACGAAAATTCAGAGGTTGATCTTGGAGAAGTTCAGGATATAGACATGGATGGAGACTTAATCGACGTCGAACAAGATATCTGGAATGTTGGATTGGAGTATGCATCAAACCCAAGCCTTGCCTACAAAGAAAACAACGCAATAAAATTCGTCAAGGTTGCGCCACCTTTTATCAAAGATTCTCAACTAAAATCAGAAGGAACATTTGGAAAGGTATTAAAGATCGGGGTAAGCGGTATGAGCTCAAAGGGGACATACGCAAAGGACTCCAACTGTTATTCTCTAAAAATAACCGACATGCAAAGCAAAATTTACGTGAACGACGGGCTCGAACTATACGGAGGAAATCAATCAAGCGTCAGTCAGAACCTGAAAAGACTTTTGAATGAACTGACAGCGCATCCAACACTATTAGGAGTGCTCGCACCGCAAGACATAGGAAATATCATAGTAGATAACAGACCTCCAAAAGGTTTTAACACTATTTATGACGTAAAGAGAGTCCTTGAAAGAGAGTACGGAACCGACAAGGGAAGCTATTATTTTCAAAGACTGGAAACATTTATTACACCTCACGCCTGGGTAGACAAAAATGTCGTCAATCCTGTCCCGCTCAGCGATGAAACATATGATCAGTATCCGATTTACTACTACAGAAGAGGTAATAAGTCAGACTTAGGAAAGGGACCCGCATCGGAAGTCGTGAATAATACCAAACCATACCTTTCACTAAAAGATATGCCCATGGGATTTAAAGGCGGGGTCATGACATTCAGGAGGGGAAGAGGCGTAAATGCAGCGGGAGAATACAGGTTCGGAAAAACAATGAGGATTGGAACGATCAAAGAAACCCTCAGATGGTTCGACCCGAAACATCTGACATCCCCTATACTAGGGGATATTCACAATGCTGTTTATGCTCTTGATGAATTATTTCCTCAATATGTTGAAATCGCGCACCGCGCGCCCATAAATGTAAATACAGCAAGTGAACAGGTTTTAACCGCGCTTCTCACTGACATCAGCGGATTTTTCGTTATGGAAAGACGCAGATTTACACCATATTCTACATCGAATACAGCTGATATACTGTATCAGCCGCTTTATCCTGATCAACAATCTTTTCAACAGGAAAAACAGTTTCAAATCAAACCTCAGTACCAGGGATGGGAATATTCATCACACACTTATGATGCAGGAGGTTATGAAATCGGATTTTCATTAGGAACTCCTCAGGGAAGCACACCACTTACAACTATTAAAACAGTCGCTGACGGCGACGAGTACGGATATTTGTACAAAACAGTTCCTCTAAAACCATTATGGAAGGCTGGAACAATCAGCGCCTCTCAAAGCAATGCAGAGCAGGTAATTGATGCCGCCGAAATCGCCAGACACATTGTTGCAGCCAGAGCAAGAATATCATATGGAGGAATTAATTACAGCACGCAACCGTTCGCGGGCGAATTTAAAAGATGGAGCCAGTTCTACAGATTTGTGGATTTTCTTGTTGAAACAGGAATACTGAAGGACAAAAGGAAAATATTCTGGAATTATCTGTATTCAGATTGGAACAGCAATGATCCGAACACGCCCGGTACTGACTGGATCAACAATGGAGCATTAATACATCCTGAAACACGCGATGACGCCGCACAACAGGAATTCGCAAGCTACGCCATCGCTGATGCAATCAAAGCAAACTTCAATCCAAACACACACCTTAATGAAACAAATCCGGATGAAAACCTCTGGCTGAGAGTTGACAAGACTGACCTCATTGTAAATTCAACAGAATTTTGTTTTACACCCATGGGATACTTCGAGGTTCAAAGCGTCGGCAGATTATTCAAACCGGTCAACGAACTTCCGGAAGACAGGGATATTTTT
This sequence comes from Planctomycetota bacterium, assembly GCA_016206485.1. GTDB lineage: Bacteria > Planctomycetota > MHYJ01 > JACQRL01 > SBBU01 > JACQRL01. The sequence continues at coordinate 24,715 of JACQRL010000251.1, forward strand.
GATGCGGACGTAACAAGAGAGGTTGCCAAGGCAAAGGTTTTCGGAGTAGTAAAAGCGTTCGACGCATATCGTGAAACAAGTCAAAGACACTTTATACAGGGGGAGTTCTCATTAAAACAGCAGATTGAACCCACCAACAGCGGAGCCGCCCTTGAAATCGGACCAGAACCATATAACAGTACCGCAGTTCAAGGATCTAAACAAGGAAGATATACGCTCGAAGATAACTGGCAGGGGTATAAAACAAAAACTGAAACTGATAAAGACGGCTACAAGGGCTACGAAAAGAAAGCAGAAAAAGTTGATACTGGATGGGGAACGGAATATGACGGTTGGATCCAGCTGAGCACACTGGGAGGACTCGATGAAGCTCAGGGCAGAATAAGCGGAAAAGACAAGGGGAAAGTACTGGAGACACCAAAAGGTCAGCCACACTGGCCCTATGATGATATACGGCAATTTGAAGGGATACATTCACACTTTTCGTGGGACATGAAAGCTCATTATCATGGAAGTGAACCAAGGGTTGGCGACTGGTGCAGGGAAGAAGCAAGTTCCAAAACACTGAAAAGCAGTTCTAATATAGATACCCTTGACCCGGCTCTAACAGACCCTGCATATCGTGAAAAAATATATGAAGATACCAATTTTATATATTTTGATCCCTTTTACTATTTCAGAACCCTTGATGTAAATCTGGCTGCCGGGGGAAAAATTGAAAGGACAAGGAACTTCGGGGATGATCTAAAAGAGGGACCGGGCCCATATGATGCAAGATCTCATAACAGAATCGCACGATCATTTAGACTTACAAATGAAGACGCGCACAAGCTTCCTGTCTTTCTAACAACATTTGCGCCTACAGACCTGAGAATTGACGGCGCATACGTAGAGAGAAACTCCGGAATTTCATACTGGATCGACGAAGGAATCTCAATGTTCAGTAATGGCGGAGTCATTTCGATGTGGATCAAACCAAGCTTTTTCCCGGAACACACCGGAAAAGTCAGGAAATTATTCAGCTATGACAGATGGCACAGAGGTTATCCTCTGACGAAAACAGTACAGCGCCCAACTATGTATTTCTACAGAAATCCGGATATGTTCAGCCTTTTTTTCATGCCTGCCCATGATAAACCTCCTTACAACGATCCAAGCACAAAATCAAGGGACTTTCCCTTTAAAGATAAAGCAGAGGGAAGGACGCGCTTTAACCGGACACCAAGCGAGATTGTTGATCCCGAAAGCGGAGTTTTGAACATAAGACCATCTTCATTTCTTGGAGGAATGTATCAGCACTGGGCGACAGGATCGCTCGATGACTGGGAAAGTCTAGTTGCATCAAATCCGGACTTCAGATTATGGATAGGAGTGGAACCTGTATACATGATAGATAGGAAAACCGGCAAAAAAATAAATCTTCCGGATGATCCTGAAACAAATGATTCGGATGAACAGGGGCAATTCAACGGATATGACCACAAAAAAAGCAGAAAGCGTCATACGATTGACTATGAAAGTTATTTCGATACCAGGACTTTGAATCACAATCTGCATCCTCACGGTTTAAAATCTGCCTCAAAGCCTCAAGATCAGGAAGAAATACTTCCGAACCACTTTGAAGCGCACAAATGGACACATGTAGCATTCTCGTGGATCATAAGATACAACAGATCTGTCCAGCTGGAAGATATGCAGATCCAAATAATTCCGGGAGGTCCACCCATTACAATCAAGCGATACGTCAGAGATACTGCTGTTAACTCACCTGTTATGATGAACGTACTTGTTAATGGCAAAAAATTCAACAGAGATGAGTTTACAATGTACTCAGATAAGGAAGTTTATGAGCTGCCGGGATTTGCCTCACCGACAAAGAAACACAACCTTGGAGGAAGATCTCCTGTGTTATCAGTGCATTCATTTCGGGACAGCGGAGATCAGCTTCCCGGTGAAGAGGAGGCAACCGGACTCTGGAGGGCAAATACAATAAGAATTGGAGAATCTTCACACCATGGATTCAGCTACAACATTAATCCGCTCTATCCGTCAGAATGGACTATAGGAGACTTCCAGAAATATCTATGGCCAAGAAATTTTTCGGGAGATTTCACGGTTGATGAATTTTATCTGCACGGCATGGCGCGCCGGGAAGATTTTCAGAGAATGATGGCTGTCAATTCCATCGCATCAAAAATAGCAGCCGAGTGCGCAAAAGGCAGATACTATCTGCCAAGAGAACTTGGTCAAGGCAAGTCAGATGCAGTATTTACATCTTCAAAAATATTTTTTTATCCTGATTACACAAAAAAGAAACTTCCATCTGCTGATAAACTCACGCAGCCTCCCACAACAACAAACCCGGCAACTTCGAAACAGCAGCCTGCCAAGAAGATCAAACTTATTGGTTTTCAGTGGACATGGTTTGCAGAGGATTATAACACTGCAACAATGGATCCAATAATGTATGACCATGACCCCGAAGAATGGCCGGTATCATCGAACAAAAAAACCGGAGCAAAACCTCTGAAACAAACACTGTATAAATCGCAGGACCCCACTGTGAATGTCTCGCTAATTGTGTTCGATAAAACCGGGAAACATCTTGTAACGATTGAAGGGTCAGACTCCGGACTCTCGACAATATCACACAAAAAAAATAATTACTACGAGTTCGAAGAAAGCTGCCACATTAAATACAGGGTAAATTTCTTTATAGTAGAAGCCTCGACAAAAACAGCTCTTATTGCAACGCCGGTATTTGATGATGTTACAATTTTTTACTCTGAGGGAATTCGGATACTGTCATTCGCTCATTCAGATCCATAAAGCGCCTGACAGAATGAGAATTACACAGGCGCATAAACGGGTTACGTACCACGTATTATGAATCACGAATTGTCTAAAAACTTGGCTAATTCTAGAAAACTAGTTTGAATCCGCAATTTGCAACCCGAAATTCGTTTACTCTACCATTTCATTTGTTGCTGTTACCTCATAGATCTAACCGTGAATAAAATTCGTCCTAATATTGTGTTGCATTCCATAATTTATATGAGAAATAGTGGCCAAGATCAATTTTTTACGAATGGTCACTTATTGAAAGAAATTGGTTTGAAAATATATTACTTACTACCTATAATAACGGCGTGACACTGATTGCTTTATCCTTTTTATTCCTGGTCCAGGACACAATTATTACACTCAAAGACGACAATGAGATAGAACATAAAGGGTTGATCCAGGATTTAGCTGATAGGGAAGTAAAGATCGTTAAATACATCAATGACCTTCGTGTAGAAGAGCCGATGGATGTGGGAAAAGATAACATTATAAGAATCGATTTTGATCCCATGAATTTTAAGGGAGCTCTCAGAGATGCTTTAAAATCATTTTATGAAGGACAATATCAGGAAGCCGGACAGAAATTTCTGAGATTTTTTGAGGAGAAACCCAAAGACCAGCTCGAGTCAAAAGTCGCAATGTTTTACACGGCTGAATCATTCAGTACGTTCAAAATGACTGAGGCGCTTGAGCATTATAAAAAATATACTGCAAAATTCCCAAATGACTTTTTCTCTCTTATATCCGGATACAGAATATGCATTATCTACACTACTTTAAACAATACTAAAGGCGCAAAGGATGCATTCAAAGCATTCAAAACTGTTGTAGATCAGATGAAATCAAAATATTGGGAGACAAGGTCTGAATTTCTTGATGCCCAAATAACACAGATGGATGGAAATCTCGACGGCGCCGCAAAAAAATACAGAAAATTCACATCCAGCAGTGACCCTGAACTGAAAGCGCTTTCTTTCATCAATCTGCTGCAGATATACAGGAAAAATAAAGACTGGGCAAATGTAAAAGACTGCATAAATTTGGCTAAAAGTATGGATGCAGATGATACGAAGTCGATAAACGCACATAACAGGAAATTAAAAGAGACAACAGCTGTCTGCCTGGGAGAATATCAGTTCAGCATGGGAAACCATAAAGAAGCGCTGCTTTACTTCCTGAGATCGCTGCTTTTATACAACAACGGGAAATCTGAAGAATATGAAAGAACGCTTGCACACTTAGTCCTTTGCATAGAAAAACATATCCAGACCGTTACAGACAAGGATACAGTCACTTTTTATAAAGCAAAGGCTGAGGACTTTGCCGGCCTTCTGAAGAAATTATTTCCAGGCTCGCAATTTTCTAAAGATATTGAGAACTCGATGAAGATTATAAGAAAATAACTTTTCCGATTGATTCTCTAATCTGAAACATCAAGCTTTGTAATTCGCAAAATCTACTAACAGATACTTATATGAAATTGGGGACGCTTCCGTAAAGAAACTTGTTAAACGTTTCCAAAAAACATTAAAACATTAGGATGTAATGAACCTTAATATTTCGTTAAGTTGATCTGTTGTAAGCTTAAGGCGGTTGATCATCGTCTTTGAATTGAGATCGAGAGCGGTCTTAAAATAATATTTCGCGTCTTCCAGATCCAGACCGGATTCAAACTGAGATGATGCTTTACCAGCCCAAAAGGCGTACAAAGGCTTTGCAGGATACATTCTGAATGCCTCACTGAACTCTGTTTTCGCTGAAGCCAAATATTCCTGCGAGGTATAATGATTTTTATCCATCTCATAAAGGAGATAATAACACAACCCGGCCATATAATGATAAAACGATCTATTCCTCATAGAATAGAGGTCTTTTAACATCACGGCAGTGTTAAGCAGATTTCTCCTGCCAATATCCCTATAAAGTTGTGAATCATTTTTGAGCAGTCTTTCACCCTCCTGAAACATAAAATATGCCTTCCTTTCATAAATTTCTGTATCAAAAGGATTATATGAAGAGGCATTTTCAAGACTTTTAATAGTTCCAGTCTCAATGAATTCAATTTTGTAACGGTCTGCAATGAAAACTTTCAAAAAAATAATCGCTATAATAAGCGTCATGCTTGTAACGAGGAAATTAACCACCGCGCGTAATTTTCCTCTTACCAAAATAATAAAGTCAGTCGTATCTGATCCCGCAAATGCAAGGACAATAAATACAAAAACAAAAGACAAATTCATAAAATTAAATTCATAAAATGAATGAAGGCAGAGAAGAATAATAATTAATTTAATAACGTGCGAATCAAGATTCAAAATATCCAGTTTTACTATCAGTGAGAAAACCAGTATTGTCAATGCTGTTACAAAACATGAATCAATTATTGGCAGACTTCCAAACAAGAAAAATCCTTCTTCAAATGCCACAATAATAGTACCTGCAAATATAGAGGTCATTTGAACCCAGGTTAACTGCACTCCTGCTATTTGAATACCTGAGATCCTGCTCATTTTTCTGGTAAAAATTACAGCAGCAGTAAGCAACAGAGCCCCAACAATACCGAATTCAACCAATATTTGCAAATAGTCATTATGGACAAACAAAGTTTCTTCCGCTTGTACATCCTTGAATATTGTATAATGATCTCCAAACCCGCCTGCGCCAACCCCAAGCGCAAAATTATGAAAACTGCCGATCAGACAATTTAAAGATGCCGACCATATCTTCAGTCTCTGCCCGACAGTATCAAGTCCCATCAAAATAGGCAGGATCAGAAACCCTGCTGACAGCAAAACAAGAAGCCATCGTCTTCTAAAAATAAGACAGACAAATGCGATAGAACTAAGTATGATCGCAGCCCTCGAAGAGCTAAGAACAATCAGTGAAGCGCAAAGGCAGCAAACCATCGTGCAAAACAGGCTTATCTGCTTTTTCTTGAGATAATTTATAAAACCATAAGTTCCTATAATGAAGAGTATCATCATGGTCGCGGCAAAAGTATTTGTATATGAATAGAAACCCAAAGGAGCGCTTTCTATGACTCTTCTGACAGCATCTTCCTGCGCGCCATCCAGCATGTAAAGCTGGTCACCAAGGTTTTTGTATCCAAGGAAGTGCTGGTAGAACCCTGAAACAGAAGATGCCAGGAGAAGTGATATCAGGAGGACAAAAACATTATTTTGAGCCCATTTATCCAGATTCGACACAGTAAAAAGAAATGCAAAAAACCCGAGATAATTAAGCGCGTATTCAAGAGAGATGAGTTTCCAATTCGACCAACCTACAGAAACAAAAAGATAAATTAAAAATGGCAAGGAGTATATTACAAACAGTTTGCAATTCAGTTCAGAAGAGGTTTTCAATTTATTCCACACAACCAGTGTCAGAGCGACAAAAATAACAACAACTGGAAGTATATTAAGGGATGGGAGCGCCGGATAAAATGATCCGGAGTAAGACAGCAAAAGATTATCTGAGCAGAACCTCAGCACGCTGTACAAACTTAAAAGGAACAAGACAACACGATCAAGCATTGAGTAAATTTATAGCTATATAGAGAAGCTTGCCAAGCACAATGAACAGAATGAACAGTGAGCCGGCATTGTACATTCTAAGAATTCACTATTGAGTTGGAAAGAGATTTAAACTAACTTCAAGGGGCATCTACAAACACTTTAAAGTTTAAAATTTAAATTTGAAAGTTGAGCGGGCAGGGATTCTTCTAATTTTAAAGTTTAGACTTTAAAATTGTACTTCCTGGTACATAGTTTACACTTTATACCGGGCACATGGTTTACACTTTTATAC
>JACQRL010000262.1 GCA_016206485.1 Planctomycetota bacterium
TCTCCCAACTGAGCTACCGGCCCTATTAATTTTAAATCTTAAAATTTAAACTTTAAAATTCGCATAAGGTTGCCTCTGTATGTCCAATTTAAATCTTAAAATTTAAACTTTAAAATTCGCATGAGGTTGCCTCCGCATGTTCAATTTAAAATCTTAAAACTATCCAAAAATCAAGCTGTAATTGCATTTCTGGGCGAGGGTTGAGGTCGTTATTTCTTCAGTTCGTATGAGATCTCAAGTTCAGTCTTCTGATCAGCTTTGATCTCGATCTCTTTTGTCAGTTCCTTTAGCTCTTCATGCCAGATTCTAAGTGTGTATTTTCCCTCAGGAATGTCCTTTATAGTAAATTTACCCTTGTCGTCGGTCACTGTGGCATAATTCGGGTTGTTGACAACTACTACATATGCCTTCATCCAGGTATGCACATTACATAAGACATTTAACTCTTCTTCGAATTGAGGTGTATATGTAATTGATTTTTTTGGACCTGCAAGGATGTTTTCGGATTTATTTTTCTTACCCGAAATATTGATATTGTGGGTAACTTCATCCGAGCTTGTCACTTCTATCTTTTTATTTCTTCTTGCTATAAGAATGTGTGGAATATAAACGCATTTTAACTGATCTATAGTGTACTTATCATCCTCTTTAGGTCTCTTACCTTTTGCCCCTTTTTGAAGCTCTGTTATGATTATTACAGTATTTTTTACATAGAATTTTTTTGAATCCTTATTTTCCCAAACAATAAGCCTTTCATCAGTAATTTCAGTATGACATGTTGGCACGTCTTTATTGTCTTTGTTTTTAATCGGATCAAACTTTGGAAGATCTTTTGCATCCTTAATGTTAAGGGTTACGGATCCTTCCAGTGTGCCTGCTTTGTCTGCCTGCTCAGTAGCGGAAATCTCTGTGTTTGCAACTGGGTTGCTGGCAGCTGCTGTGGTAGTTACTGAGTTATTATTTGCACTGGTTGTAGCGTTTGTTTTCTCTTCAACGCAACCGAGAAAAACCGCAAGAACAAAAGGTACCCAAATCAGTTTCATAGTGTCCTCCTCTTAAAATCATGAAACATGGAACATGAAGCATGAAACATGGGGATGAAAATTCAAGACATTTCACGGTCTCAACAGTCTATACAGCATGTAAAATCTTCAGCTCGCAGCTAATGAATAACTCTTTTGAGTTCTTTGAAGAATTCGTCCAGCTCATCGTCAGTTGTATAAAAATGCGGGGATATTCTTATTCCGGCCTTTGGGCGTGAGTCGAATACAAATCCCTTAGCGGACAGCTGCTTATGAATCAGTTGATCGTTGCCGGTTTTAAAACAGACCATGCCTCCGCGCTGTTTTTCAATTAACGGAGTTATAATCTCAAGTCCAAGTTCCTTGCAGTGATCAATAATCAATTGGGTCTGGCGCAGAGATTTTGCCCTGATGTTTTCAACCCCCGCGTCTAGAATTATCTCATGTCCGACTCTTGATGCATAAAATGAAGGCAGAGGTGGTGTAGCCGGCATGAATCTCATCATGTTTTCGGCATGTTTTATGGGCGGCTCTTTAAATTCAAAAGGATTTGCATGGGCGAGCCATCCGGTAAATCTTGGCCTGAGCCTGCTGATTAGTTCCGGTTTTACATATAGATAGGCAGTACCGGCACCACCACATAACCATTTATGTGAACCACCGGCATAGAAATCAACCCCAAGTTTTGTCAAGTTGACAGGAACTGTTCCCACTGCCTGATATCCGTCTATAAAAATGTATGAACCTGTTTCTTTGCATTTTTTTATTATTGGTTCAATATCCTGAAGCTGGCCGCTCTGATATAGTACGTGATCTGTCAGAGTTATAAGGGTCTGATCGTCAATAGTTTCAACGTAATCTTGTGCAAGTATTGTATTTTCTCTAGGTTCAACAAGTTCGAATTGTGCTCCGAGCCTTTCCAGTTCTTTCATCAGGTACAGCTGGCTTGAAAAGCTGCGGGATGAGCTCACAATTTTTTTTCTTTTGCTGAATTCAAGGCATGACATCACAGTCTCAATGCAGGTTGTCACATTTGGATGGAGTATTAAGCTGTTATCCGGTGCTCCTATAATTTTTGCTATTGTGTTTGCGTTTTTGCTTAACAGTTGAAGCCATTCCTCATCCCAGGCATCAATTCCGCTCTTATTCCAGATATCAGCATATTTTTTCAGGGCGTCGTAAACTCCGATAGGCATGGCGCCCATAGTGTGGGTAGCAAGGTATGTTTTCTTTGAAAGTATTGGAAACCTCTCCCGAAACTTCAAAAGCGGATCGACTGTCATATGCCCGGCCCCATATTCCATCTTCGATATTCCATATTCTTGTTATGTAAGGTAAGTGCGCGCTTCCCAGAGCAGCGGAAATGCCTTCTTCATTGTCATATCTCTAAGATATTTTACGCCGCCCTCTTCAAATGAGCCTTTTTGGGTTATTTTTTGCACATCTTCTTTGCCTGTTCCGGGTTTGTATCCGATCATTCTTTCCGCAAGGAGCGCATGCGCATTTCGCCACTTTAAAAGAGATTCATCCAGTTCTATCAGATTTTCACAGAATTCTTTCGCATCTTCGAACTTGTTTTGATTGTAGATTTGCTTTATTGAATCCATCTGAGAGTTTCTGTCTGAAATCTTAAGATCGTATTTTTTATTGATGGTTTTGAGAAAAGTATTCCATAAATTTGTTTCCGAATCTTTTTTTAACTGAGCAGACTCTTCATTATTGAACATGGCAGCATATCTGCTATCCGCCATTCCCAGCAGAAACTCTACCCGCCTGAATTGCAAAGATTGCAGCCCGCTCGCCGGCATGAGATTATCCCTGAATTTTAAGAATTCCTGCGGTGACATAGTCTCCAGAACTCGTATATGCGCGGGGAAAAGTTCTATAATTGCCACTATTCTTTGTAAGTGAGGAGCAGTCTGTTTAAAACCTCCTTTGTTTAGCAACTCTATAATATGGTTTATCTCTGAAATAATGACCTTGAACCAGATTTCAAATGCCTGATGTGTACAGATAAACAAAAGCTCATCATGCACTGCGGGTGATGAGAGTGGTTTCTGACTGTCCAGAAGCTTATCGAGCTGCAAATATGATGAATAATTAAGTTTCATTAGCGGGTGATTATAACTTTGAAAATATTACATTCCAGCTACGGATTACGGACCATTTGTGCAAAAATGTGTCTAAAATCGTATTGAAAGGAGATATTTGATCTCCTCGTCAACATCAGCTTTTTCGAGCACATATTTACTGACCTCGCGTTTGATTATTTTTTTTAATATTGCTCTTGTGTAATTCAGATAGTTGTTCACATCGGTTTCTTTTATTCGCAATTGGCTTGCAATTTCTTTATGTGATGATGTAGAGCTATCCTCTGTTGCATCGTAATACGCGCTGAAGACTGCGAAATAATTTTCCTTGTTCTGGCTGTAAAGGATCTTTTTGAGCTGCTCGACTGAGCGTGTGACAACAGTCCTTGCCCACTCTTTGTCAAAGATATCAACAGGGTCTGAGCTTTCGGGAGATTTGACCGACTCGATATCCATAGTATCTGAATCAAGTGATTTTATGAATGAACCCCCTCTTTTTTTGCGCGTAGCTTTTTTCGCGTAATTTATGACAAAATTATTTAATGAGGCTTTAACATATGTTCTGAATCTTCCTTTCTCAGGATCTACTAAATGGAGGAAATCTTTCTCAAGAAACTTCACAAAAAATTCCTGTGTGAGATCTTTTGCCTCCTCATTAGATTTGCTCCATGCGATTCTTATATATTTGTACACAGGCATCCAGTACATTGTTATAAGCTCTCCAAGCAGTCTTTTATACTGTTTTGAATCCCTTCTTTTGGCGTTAAGTATTACTCCCCACATTGTATCAGGAAATCCCCAGCGATCCCCGATCATCGTGGTGTCATGATCTTTCACAGATGAAATTATATCTATAACAGTTGATACCTCATACAACAAAACGATGGATTTTCAGTGATCCAGTGAAGTTAAAAACTCTTGAATCTTGGGGTCGGCAATACATGCTATGACTCATCTCATAAATGAGATGAGTATAAAACAAATAACAAATGCCAAAAATCGTAATATTTATAAGATTGGCCTCTAGTTGCTAAATATGAATAAAATGTCGAAAAATACTGCTAAAACGGTCTCAGCGCAAGCCCCACTTATGCGATTGGATTCAAAGTATCGGGATACAATAATTCAGATGATGAGATCGCAATCTTATCGAGAGCTTGCTGCTGCCCAGCTTTTCGGTTATGGGGTCCAGTTTGTCCCCGATATAAAAGCGCTTAAATTTATCAGCTGGCATATTCAGGAAGAAGTTCAACACTATATAGCAGTCGCGGATCTGTACAAAAAACATGTTGGTGAATCAGTTGAATCATGGGTTAATGACAGACTCGCATCCAAACCTCTTCCATCCATCCATAGCTTTCTTGATCTCGCAATTGCTCAGTGGCTTTACGATAGAGGCGGATTCTGGCAGTTAAAAGAATATGAGCAGTGCAGTTGGGAACCATATAGAACCATAGTAGGTCAAATTATCAAAGAGGAGCGTGGCCATCAGGATCATGGACAACAAATCGCGGTAGAGTTATGCAAAAAGATCAAAGATAAAACTGACGCGCAAAAGAGTTTTGAACTGTGGCTTAGACAGGGGCTTTTATCGTTCGGAAGACCACATAATGAGGGAAATAAATACGCAATATCTGTAGGTCTTAAGAAAAGGGATTCGGCAGAGTGCATGAAGGATTTCATGAATGATATAATGCCTGCGGTCAGAGAAACAGGTTTAAAACTTCCGAAGAAGGAAAAGTTTGACGTAGAATTGCCGGACGATATCAACTGGACAATCTGAATCCTGACTACTGATTTCTGTTTTCTTGTTTCTATTTTGAGTCCGGAAAATACTGGTCTATGACACGTTTTAGCATGTCAGCTGATTCCTTGTGGAGAGTCTTTAAGATTTTGTACTGCTTCTTGGCAGATTTTTTGTCATTTAAAACTGTGTAGATGACTCCGAGATTATAGTGCGCTTGGTAGTGTTCAGGATTTAGGCGTATACATGCATTGTATGATGTAACTGATTCGTCGCGCATTTTGAGCATGTCATATGCGATTCCAAGATTGTAATATATGTCTGAAGAATCCCGTTTTATTTCCAGCGCTTGCCTAAGAGATTTAAGCGCCTTGTCAGGCTGCTGTAATTGAAGGTGCATTATTCCTCTGTTTAACAAAGGTTCCACATATTCGGGCTTGAGTTCAGAAGCTTTCTTGAAGCAGGCCATTGCTTCCTCATACTTACCGTTGTTGTTATAGATTTTCCCTAGATAATTGTGTGCTTCTGCATGAGAAGGCTTAAGCTCAATCCCTTTTTTAAGTAGTTCTATAGCTTTTTCAGTTTCCCCAATGGAGTATTTAAATATGCCGAAATCAAGAAGCAAATCTGAATCATCAGGAAATTTGGCATACATTTCTTCCATGAGCTTATTTGCTTCTTTGTAATTTTTTTGCAGGTAGTATGCGTAGGCGAGCTTTCTTTTGACTTCTCTTGTTTCTTTCATGCCCGGCTGTAGTTTTGTCGCTTCCATTAAAGAGTTGATTGCCTCATTGATTTTCCCAAGTTCCATATAGGCAATTGCGAGGTTGTAGTGGGCGTTAAATTGCTTGGGGTCAAGATCGATCGCTTTTATGAGCAGGTCTTCTGCCTCTTTGTACTGTTTACTGTTTACTGCCTTCATTCCCTGGAATACAAGATTCTCTGCTAAAATTGTCGGATTTTCTCTGTTCAGCAACAACAATGCAATTGAAGTAACTATTATCGCCCCGATGCCTATTAAAATGTGAGTGCGAAATTTTTTGATTTTTTTTGATATGATATACCAGGCTGTCAGTCTTTTTGCATGAACCGGCTCTCCACCCAGAAATCTTTGTAAATCCTGTCTGAGTTCTTTCGCAGTCTGGTAGCGCAGATTTGAATCTGAGTGCAGACACTTTTGGATGATGATCTCCAGATCTGACGGTATCAGAGGGTTTAATTTACTTGGCGGTGAAGGTTCATTATCAACCGCTTTAAGTACTGCTTCCAATGGATTATTCTCTGCAAATGGATTGGATCCGGTTGTACAGTGGTAAAGTGTTGCTCCAATCGAATAAATATCGCTTCTTATATCAACATCAAAACCGAGGGCTTGTTCCGGCGGAATATAACCCGGGGTCCCCATGACACTTTCAGTTAATGTAAGATCTGTGTCGAGCTGTTTCGCCAGTCCGAAATCTGTTATGAATACGGATTTATTGTCAACGATAATGATATTTTGAGGCTTGATGTCTCTGTGGATTATCCCTTTACTGTGCGCATGCTCCACTGCTTCGCAAATTTTGATTATTATCTCCACAAATCCACGTATTGGGAGCTTACCGATTATTTTATCAAGTGTCGCTCCATCGAGATACTGCATAGCTATAAAATATTTATCTTTGAATGATCCAATTTCGTAGATAGGAACTATATTCGGATGGTTGAGTTTGGATATTATTTCAGCCTCTCTTGAAAATCTTTTCGTTGCCTTGTCAGATACTCTGTCCAAAAATTTCAGGGCTACATTTCTTTTAAGTGATTTATCAAATGCCTTGTAAACCGTTCCCATCCCTCCTGACCCGATTTCATTGAGTACATCATATTTTCCTTCTCCAAGCCCGGAATGTGGTTGAAGAAAAGGCTCATTTGCGGCTGCGTGATCAGCTTCATCCACCTCCTGAAGCTCCTGAGAAAGTTTGTTAATTGAAATGAATCCTTTGTCTATCAGAATCCTGCTTATAGGTTTTTTACTGCCTTCTTTAATTGATTTTTCCTGCTCATCCACCGCCTCCTGTATCTGCTCTTTGGATATAAGTCCTTTTTTTAAGAGGCGTTTCGTGAACTTATTTTCATCCATACAGGCGACGTTCCGCTTTTACGAAATTAGATCTGTTCTTGTTTAGTTCGCTCTGATGATTCTACATTAATTTCTTTAGTTTCTTTGGACTGATTTGCCGGTCCGGCAGACGCCAAGGACTTCTTGGATTCCTTCTCCTTAATCACAGAGATTCTTTTATTAATCAGTTCTATTTGTACGCAAACCTTATAAATTTTGTCATTGTAGTCATCTACAATATCCTGCATTTTCATGTAATCATTTATGAGCTTCAGCTTTTCAGATTCCAGTTTTTCCAGCTCGTTCATGTTATAAATATTTCATTAATAATTTCCTTTTCAGGTTTGTTAAGGCATGGAATTATCGGGACATCGTATTTTGTGTACGGACGTGCTTTTGTCTCGCGAAGCGCCTGAAGCAATTCTACGAAATCTTTGGGATAGTCTGTTTCAAAAGCCAACAGATGTTCATGATCTCCAAGTCCGAAGGAGTATACGGTATTGGTAAATATCTTCTCAAATTTTGAGGCGACCGCGCGATGCTCTCTCATTAATTCATCCCTTTTTTCCTTTGGCTCCTGATACCACTCAGAAGTTTTGGCAAATGGATAGACAAACATGAATTTCAGCTTCGACGGGCCGAATTGGAAGTTCTGGGGGCGTTCCTGTTTGAAGTATTGACTTGGTTTTGTCATGCCATGAAAAATATAACTAGCGCTGAAAAGCGAACCGAAATGCCTTTCAAATCCGGCGTAGAATTGATTGGATGCCTCGAA
>JACQRL010000269.1 GCA_016206485.1 Planctomycetota bacterium
ATATACGATGTTCCTTTTAGCTGGCTTCCTACAGGTGTTCCAGTGGCAGTAATAATTGCAGATAATGGAAAGGCTTTATTTTTTAATCCATCTTTTGGCCTTAATCCTATAGATATAAGTGGTGTAGTTGTTCCATCGGATGGTTTAGTCCATTTGGATTTCTTTGATTTTGACAACAACAATAATATGGATTTCTTTACAAGGCATATAACGTATTCAACTAATGCAGGCGGTTTTGTTGTAAAGTTAGATAGAATCCGCATATTCAAAAACTTGGGAAACTTCTCTTTTCAGCAAATTCATGAGTTTGTGCTTCCCGCAGATGTACATTGGGTCTTTCCGGGGGATCTGAACGGAGATCTTTTCCCGGATATCTGTCTGAGTAATTTTATCCCTGTTTCTTATCAATACAATTTTAGCGCATTCATAAACAACAATGGAACAACATTTATGAATTTAACAAATGTAAATAATTCTAGTGCATTGAATACGCTTGCAACTTTTAAGAACCTTCCAATAACACCAAAACAAATCTGGTATGGACATTATTCATCAGGCGGTGACGATAATGTTGTAAGTTTAGATGACCCTAGCCTTGCAGCATTTAAGTCACAGATAACGAGTATTATATCTATTTTTCAGACGCTAACTACACTTTCCCCATTTGCCGGGACGCCGCAAGCTACGGCGCTTACAACAGTTGTAAATACATTGAATTCATTGATCGCGTCTGGAAAGGTTTATGTTTGTGATTTTGATAATCCGTCGGTTGGAGCTGAGTACTATCGATTGTCTGGTGAATTGTATATTAGTAGGAATTTTATTACTATGTCTGGAACTTTAGACTGGGGTATTTTCTCATTATGTACTACTTTGATCCACGAAGGTATACACGCTTTTGTTGGATTGTTGTCGTTTATTAATTTTGGTGAAGCTTTTGCGGCAGGAAGAACCATTTTTATATGGGAAGGAATTAAAAATTCATTCAGCAGCGTTTTACCTCCTGGCATAATTACGCTCATCGAAATCGAAAAATGGAGACAAAAAAATTATCAGATTGATGTTAATGGAAAGTGGCGAGACCTCGCGAAAAAACTTGATAATTGCCCAAATCCACCTGGGTCAAATGCCGGATATCAACAGGCGCGGCAAGATCTAGAAGCTGAGTATGGAGTAAATATTGGAGGACCGCTTTTAGTCGGCTATAGCTGTACTCCACCAAAATTTATTGAAGTTGACTTCAATCTGCTATTTTGTGGAGTTGCGCAATTTGAACACGTGAAATATTCATTTGAGTAATGATTAAAGTAATTAAACGATATTTGCTGACGTTCTTAGGCGTTTTTATCGCCGCAGGTCTACTTATTCAATATTATACACTATACCCAAAAGTTGTCGATACTGGCTCAGATGCGTTCCAATTACATAGATTTGTTCTTTTGATCTTTTCTGCGCCATTTATACTCATCGTATGGATAATTGAAAGTTGTGTTTCAGCACAGGGGCTATTTGGTTTGGGTACCAACCTGGTTCGTGTGTATTTTGAGTGTGATATTTTCAAATTCAGACAAGAGCAAATAGATACTGCTATTGTTTTACTAACACTGGGAAGTTTATCATATCCAATATTGTCAGGAGTGTTAAATGATTTGGTACGAAATAAGAAAATAAGGCCTTGGCTAACTTTCTTTATATTAGGTTTTCACTTATGCAGCTACTTTATAGTACAAATGCGATTCTCCGGTAATTGTATACTATACGCCCAAAACTTTTCCTATAATATAAGTAGTTTAGCTGTCCCACAGATCGCTATTTTCTTATTATGGCAGGCATTAATTATTTATGCATGTGTAAACCGCCGAATAGCTTTAACGCTTTACGCCTATTTTTTTATTATGGTGGGCATTAATTACTTATTGCGTTTATAGTAAAAGAAAGCAGGTACAAGGATAACTCATTTAGAACTGATTCTGGGATTGAAATGGAAGTTATGCAATATTGCATGGCAAAGAACACAGCGCTGGACGTTGATTTTTCTCCTGATGAGAGCAGGCAGTGCATACAGGTTGTGAGGTCTTTGTTTGATCCAAACAGCAGATCTTTCAACTCTTCCTTAGCTTTGATACAGGTTTTTTCCATCCTTTGTAGCAAGGAATCTATGGATTTGTCGTTTGTGTTTACCCATGCTGCAGATATTCAGCGCCTGCGTGAAACCTTCACGGTGTTTATGGATATAGCATCTGAGGATGTCAGATTGTGCGGATTGTTAACTGAAATAGACACTGAAAGCAAGAGAGCAATCAAAGTCGAACGTATTGTAGAAAAACTTTAATTCTTCCTAATATTCTATCTTCTACATTCTATATTCTATGGTGTTCTTCAATCAAGATTCGCTATTTGAGATATACAGGCAGGTAATGCAACGCCATATTGAGAATGTTGATTGCCATCGCGGTCCCGTAGATATCGCCTACAGATTTGTCATCCCAGAATCCTTCTTCGTTGTAGCGCGACATCAGCGATTTTTTTATCGATGAGTAATATTCTTTCCAGAAGCTGTCGCTTGTCAGGTTAACCGACAACGTTGCCCAAAAAAGAGAGTAACTGAAATGTCCATACAGCCTCTTTTTTCCGAAAGGTTCATATTGTTTTAGATATTCCTTGGCATTTTCCACGATATTAGGATTTTTAAATGAAAGGAAAGAGA
This sequence comes from Planctomycetota bacterium, assembly GCA_016206485.1. Lineage (GTDB taxonomy): Bacteria > Planctomycetota > MHYJ01 > JACQRL01 > SBBU01 > JACQRL01. Next base: position 2,708 of record JACQRL010000269.1, read on the forward strand.
GCGCGGATAAAGCGCCGCCTGTCAAAGCCATCGAAGCATGTCCCCAATCGTGCTGATATCTGAACCCGTTAGTTTTTTGATCACATGATAAAATATATTTAGTTGCTCGTTCCAAAGTAGAATCAGGGATTTTAATTCCTGCCATTTCTGCCGCTTTTAACGCTATAATCTGGCAGATTGTAACTGATAAATCCGCATCGGTTGCTCCCGGGGTATATCTCCAACCCCCCGTACTGTTTTGCGCATGAACAATAAGCCTGACTGCTTTTTTTAAAGCAGGTTTGATTTTTGTGCTGCCATCATTTGACATACCGCTCGCTTCGGCCAGAAACAGGGTCGCGAACGCATGTGAATACATTGGAGCGCTAAGCGTTCTGCTGCATGAAATAAGTCCGCTTTCTGTTTGTTTTGTTATGGTGTAATTAATCGCGCGTTGCAGGTCGTCAGAATATTTCCCTTCAAGCGGAGTGTTTCCATACGACAGAAACGCAATTCCTGCAAGCGCGGTAACCCCAACATGATCCTCTTTACTGTCCCTGCCTGTTCCCCACGAACCGTTGCTGTTTTGATTTTTTGAAAGGAATTCCAGACCTTTCAGAACTGAATTTTTGACATCATCAGTGTAGAGCTCAGAATCGCTTTTTTTATCCTGCCACGATAACAAAACAGCAAATAGTAAGGGAAGCAGCTTTAAGATGATTCGAGCTGACATTTCACTTATCATGTGTTGCAAGGAATTTATAGTATGCCCTTATTTGCTCTTCATATGAATATGGAAGAACAATCTGACTTGAAAGACGCCTGAACTCGAACTGTTGCTTATATTTTTTATACTCAGATTCGTTCAGTATTGGGAGATTTCCCTGAGGAGTTCTTAAAGAAGTCGGAGTTATTCCTTCATCGTGCTTTCCACCCATATTTTGTCCCTTTGCTTCCTTATCTATTGATTCTTTTGATTTATCTTTTTGATCTGCCTGTTCGCCGGGAGGTCTCGAAGATCTTTTGAGCTCATCCAGAGTTGCTTTGAGATCCTGAATTGCCTTGTCAAAAAGCTGCTTTTCGACGGCTTTAGTCGCGTTTTGTACCCCCTCATTGATCTGTTTGAGCGTCTTTGCCACGTCATCCAGATTAAGAGGTTCCTTTTCTTTGTCTTCTTTGAGTCCGACCATTTCTACCTGTTTTTTTATTTCATCCACTTTCTTTTTGAGCTCACCGGTTTCTTTCATCGCCTCCTGATATTTTTGTTCTGATTTCTGAAGTTCCTGTTTTTGATTTGGATCGTGAACCGACGGAAGAATTGCTTTAAGCTCATCAAGTTTAGTGCTTAGTTTGTTTTGGATTTGTTGGAGCTTATCCAAAGCTGTTGCAGTAAGACTTTCAACAGGGTTTTTTATATCAGCATTAATAGTTTCATTATCTTTTGAAGTTAGTTCAGGGAGGAGTTCTTTTGCTGCTTTTGATGGATTAATGAGCCAGTCCAGCAGCTTTTTAATTTCGTTATGAATTTTTGTGGCTGAGGTGAGCGAGGAATGAATTTCCAGGTTAAGAATTTCAGCCATCGCTTTTTCGATCATATCAAGCAAAGGGGTTATATATTCAAAGATTGTCTGCGCAACTTTGCTCTTGATGGTTTCTCCTTTAAAAGAAAGGACTATCGAGAGTTGTAGTATAGGTTTCTGAAGCCGTGACAGCTTGTCGAATACATAATTTTGCAGCTGGTAGCATTTTTGCAGCTGTTCAGATATTTGACTGTTATTATTCAGATGTTTTTCCTTAAGTTGTTCCAGAGTATCAATTATTTTCTGCTGATGCGCTGATGCATTGGAAAGATCTCGTATAACCTCGTCGTAGTCCTTCCAGAATTCCAGAGCTCTTATGAGATCTGTTAAAATGGCATCTATTTTTTGTTCAGTTTTCATTAATTCCATCTTTTCAATAGAATCTATTTTGCCCAACACTTTTTCGCATGAATTTATAGAACTCTGTATCGCAGATCTCGCATACTCTTTTATCAGCTTTGTGTGCTCGAAATTCTTTTTATTTACGTCGACTAACTCTGAGATGTTATTCAGCGGTTCCTGCAGGCCTTGTAACAGACTTTTCAGGTTATGGAGCTGGACTATATGAGCCTCGCTCAACCGGACTATATTTTGTTCAGATTCCCAGTAGCGAAGCATCTTTCCTGAAAGTGTAGATGACTCTTCAAGTAATCTTTTGAATTGTGACATTTCATCCCAGATGGCGGAATCGAGCTCCTGAAATGAGGAGATATAGATAGTAAATGGAAGTGTCGATGACTTCTGGAGTTGAGGACTATTATCTGTTACTTGCGCTGTAAGCGCGATAGTATCTCCATGTTTCAATCTTCTTTCTCCGGATTCATCTTTAACTGTAATATCTGCCAGGTTGATTTTGCCTTCAAATTCATGAACAGCTATGGTTTGTTGTGTGTTTGAACTCGTTGCTTGCACTGTTGTTGATGTGATTCCGATGTCGTCGTGTGCTTCAAGAGTGAATGATATTTCAGCGTCCTGCGTGTAAACAGGGCGTTTCATCAATGACATCTGCTTCCATCTGATTGTTGGAGGATTGTCAGGGACAGCCCTGATGGGAAACTTAATCGGGGTGAGATTTGTAATTTCGTCGTGATCGCTTGCTTGTATATAAAGCAGGTCATCACTTTCCAGTTCAAAGGTTGTCTTGAATGACGTGGTGTCCAGTATTTGATTGTTAGGTTTGTTACGTTCTGCCCAAACTCGTACGTTTTTCACAGGCCTGTCGAAAGTAAACAATATTTCTACAGTTGTTTTATGAAGAGCTTTTATTGTGTTGAATTTATCCTGACGGGAGGGTTTTAAGCCTGTATAAGCAGGAAATTGGTAGAGTATGCTCCATCCTGATAATTCAGGGGCTGGCTTGGTTACGATATTGTACCTTGGAAAGTCGAAATTGTAATCCCCGCCTGTTACGTATAACTCCAGATCATCACTGATTGATTGAAAAAGAAATGTGTATTTTCCGTCAGAATCACGCTTTAGGTTATCAGTGTGCCAGTCTGTTTTGCCGAATCGATAATGCAGCAATGCCTGAGCTGGGTCTGATCCGATCGCTTTCGCTGTGACGTTAAGATCCTGACCTTTGGTAATAGTATAGGGATTACTTGAAAGATTCAGTTCGAACGTTGTTGAAGTTGGCCACGCAACATCCTGAAATAGTATGCATCTTTTCGCCCATATATTCACTGCCTGGCTATTATTATGAAATGTAAATGCAAGGCAGGCCGCTATTATCGTTAATGATGACAGCAGCGAGAAAAGTAATTTAACGTTAAAAATTCGAATTAATGAGAGCTTGCGGAGTTTTTGATTTGTTGCGCAGATGAGCTTATCGACAAAAAAAGGCGCGGCATGCGGATCTTCAATTAATTCTACTGAACTTATGAGTGAATCACCGAGCCCCGGGAAATGTTTTTGTACGACAGATGCGAGATTTGCACTGGTCAGATTGAATTTAAACGCTCTTTTTAAGATCCTGTAAGTTATAGAACATATAATTGCCAGAAGAAAGACGCTGATTATCAATCGCTCAGTTCTGTCAGGATTTATAAGTCTGTCGGAGCCATAAGATATTGCTGCGGCAAAAGCGATCAGGATGATAACAAATGAAGTTATATACATTAAACTTAAAGCCTGGAATGTTCTCTTCAGCTTCGTTATTGTTTTTAATAAATCCCGCTTGTTATCCATATCAATGGTTTTTCTGGCCAATTCGACTTGTCAGACTCATAAAACTTGCAGGACCTGTTAGACTGTTATTCATATTAGTCCCTCTTTCCTTTTGATTATCCATTCAATTGTTAGAAGGGCAATGAGCAGTAAAAAGATCCATGTATTGTTCCATAGTTCGATGCTTACAGGGAGAGAGGTTTGGATCGGTTTTTTGTCCAATTTTTGCAACGTGCTATCAAAATCATCTCTAGACAGGATTAATCCTCCTGTAGATATTGCGATAGCTGTTAATAATTTTTCTCCTGATTTTGAATGGGTAGATTCGATGTCTGGTTTTTTTACGGAGAATATTGCGGCAATTGTATCACTGATTTTAATCTGATAGTTGCCTTCTTTTTGTGTAAAGAAGCTTGCAGTTTGAATTTGATCCTTTTTTCCGCTGAGTGGCGACTCAATTTTTGTTCCATCTGGCGATGTAATGTTTATTGCGGTATCGAGGACAGTTTCTTCTAATGGTTTAAGATATATGCTGACGATTTCTCCAGTTTCATAAATATCTTTATCTGTTTTGACAAGATATTTGTCGTTGGGGTTGGTTGTTTTACATAAGAATCTGATAATATTAGACCAGGCAGTTTTGAAGTAGTCGTGATCATGAACTGAGCTCAGTCTCCAGGTCTCGATGCCGAAAAACATTACGATTCCATTTCCATAATAGTTGTAGCAGAGCAGGGGATAGTTGCTTCTCTCATCAGTCAGATATTTGTTTTTTGACGGCAGTTTCAGAAGATTTATACAAGAGCGTTTTTGCTGTATGTTTGTAAAGTGCCAGTTATAAACAGGAAAGCTGATTTGTTGGTCGCTGCTGGTTTGAGAGCTGTCGATTACAGAAAATGTGTTGTTTATGTTTGTTCTTAATAGAGGGGAGATAGCGCCGATTGTTGCCTGCTCAGGAGTAAATTCATCGTTTTGAGGTTTGGTGTCTGTATTATCAGGAAAAACGGGTGACAGTTCAGCGAGCTCCGCTGTATTTAACAGTTCTTGCGTGTGGTATTTCCCAGCCAAAAGTATTAAACTTCCTCCGTTTTCCACAAAGCTTTTTAATTTTTTTAGATTATTGTCCGGATGTTTGCCATTATCAGATATAAATCTTCCTGTCGGATTCAGATCTCCAATGATTACAATGTCGTAATTTGTCAGATTGTTAAAAATATCTTCCGCAGTCGACACATCTTCTTGTTCGCTGTTTTGGACAAAATATGTAGCAGAAATAAAAGTGTCATTATTATCAAATAAACTTTGCAGATGCTGGAATTCCCATCTTTGATATCCTTCTATATATAGTATGCGGGCTTGACTTCCGTAAACATGGAATCTGATAAGCAGCTCGTTATTTCCAGTATTAATTTCGTTTTCTATAGGTTTTACAGTGAGCCTGCAGTTATGCTCTCCGGGTTCGAGCGGTTTATGGTCTAAAACAAGGGTATTTATTGTATTTGACTTTTTTAACTCAATGGTTCTGGATGAAATAATCCCTGAATTCTGTGTGAGTTCGAATGTTGCTTCAGCCGATTCGGTGTTATTCAGATTCACATAGAGTTTTATTTGTACGTGATCTCCAAGCCTGACTATTTTGTCATAGTCTGCCTGGATAAGCTCAATATCCGGTTTTGGAGGTTTTGATCCCAAAGGGAAGAAATAAAAAGGTATTTTCAGTTCTTTGAGTTTCGTCAGAACTTCATCTTGTGAAGTTTTTGCGCTTGTATCAAGTCCGTCTGATATGATGAAAAATGCCTTTGGAGGATTGTCAGCTGTTACTGATACAAGGTGGTCAAGCGAGTCCAGCAACCGCGTCTCCTTACCGTCAAATTTGATCTCACTTATTGAGCGGAATGTTTTTAAACCTGCGTCAAAAGAAAAAAGCTTTAACTCAAAATCATTTTTTAACTTATCAATCAGATTTTCTGCTGTGCTTTTGATATCGTTGTCGGAACCGTTATCAGCCATACTTGATGAGGAGTCTATTAAGATTACTGCGGTTGGGTTTTTCCGAATGTTTACAGTTTGCTGAGCTACCGGATGGAACGTCAGCAGTAAAGCAGAAACAACAAAAATTACCCTGATAAATAATGGCAAGAGTTTTATTTTTACCGTTGTGCCTGACAGATTTTGCCTGCACGCAAAAAATATGGCGATTATTACCAATGGAACGATGACAAGCAGAAAAATCAGCCAATTTGGATTGCTGAGCCAGTGTATCTTATTTGCAGCTATACTTATATTATTAATCATAATGACTGGCGTTTCGCCTGTATTTTTGAAGCTGTAAATATTTCGAACAGGGCAAAGATCACCACGATAAATGCGAAAAATTTCCAGCCTTCAAACGTGTTCGACAATGATATTCTGGTAGTATCAGTTAAGATGGAATAATCGAATTTTAACGGCTGATTTAGTTCTCTCAGCCTTGAAATACCAAGTTTGGATAGATCAGATTCGTTTTCAGGTATCTTAACTGTTATTTTATCTATTTTTGCAAGATAGTCGATCAGATTCCGGACAAATGGGACGAATACATGTTTTCCCGTGTGATTGAGCGCAAGGTTATTCCATTTATACCCGGCTGAGCTGGTAAAAAGCATTATAACTCCGTTATCAAGTTTGCCGCGTATAATAGCAGCAGAGTTTTCACTGTTGGTAAAGGATGCAATTATCTCTCCTGAAACTTCAGTTGTGTTAAACCAGTTGAAAACCGGAACATCCAAAATGATCTTATTGGTATGGAAAATATTGTCTTTATCGGCGAACCTTATTAGGGCATGGCTTTGATTCCTTTCATTCTCCGTTGCTTTTCCAAGCTTAGCCGGGAGGATTCCCTTTTTATATAGGAATTCATTGTAAAATTCGGGATTTACAGATGGACCGCAGAATATAGCAAGTCCTTTTCCATATCTGACAAATTCTTCTAATAACGCTAATTCCTTCTCATTAAACTGCGGTATGTTAATGATCACAAGAACGTCAGTTTTATCGCATATTTCTTTATTTAGCTGAGCTTGTTGGAGAACTGATAGCTGGTAGTGAGAATCAGGGGTACTGGCAATAGCTGCTGTCAGATAGAAGAATTCTTTTACTTCATCAGGGTTTTCAGAATGCTCTAAGCAAGTAACACTGATTTTTTCTCTGACTTTTATATCGGTTGAAATCTTGTTATCAGAATAAAGCTGATCATCTTCGATTGCGACCGAGATCTTTTCATTTTGCAGCTTATCAAATGGATGTTGGAATTTTGCAATGGAGTATCCATCATCAGAGAACTTAAGTTCCTGTCTTTCAATAATTTTATCATCAATTGACATTACTATGTCTGATGGCTGTATCTTGCCGGCTCGATAAGATTTAACGACAGCAGTTATTTCCGGTGTTGTGCCTTGAATCGGAGGGTTTTGCGATATAGAGAGTTGTGTTATGGCGTTGTTTGATTGGTTATCTTTGCCGGCATCAATGACATGAATTTTCACGTGAGGCTGGTTGAGGTGAGTCAATAATGCTGTTTCCCAGCTGCTTCTTTGCAGATCAGATATAAAAATAATTTCAAAGTTTTCTGATTTCCGGTTTGTGAATGAACCGAGCAAATCAATGCCCTTGATCAAATCATCAGACTCAGGTTTTGTAGTGATTCCTTTTATTATTTTGACAGCGCTGTTTGGATCTGTGCTGTATTTTATCAGCCAGTCAGGGTTGGAGCTGATTTGAAGGATAGAAAAGTATTGGTTGGGATTTAATTGCCAGACCTGTTTTATGATCCACTCTTTAGATTTTTCGATTGCTGTTGTGTTGTCGAATTTTTGTTCCATGCTCATCGATGTGTCCAGAACGAAGATCACATGTGGAGAGGAGGAAGACATGAATGACATAAAAGAGGGGAGGTTGAAGGCAGGTTTTGCGAAAGTTAGCGCGAGCAGCGCGATTAATGCTATTCTGATAAGTAGAAGCAGAAGGTGCTGAACTCTTACTGTTTTTTTTGTTTTTTCGTATGCCTTTTCAAGAAATTTTGTCGCAGCCCATTGTGTTGTTGTATATTTATTCAACCACAGAAGATGTATTAGAACAGGTATGGCGACTGCGCTCAGGCCAATAAGGAAATACGGTGATAAAAACATGAATCATGGAACACTTAACATAGAACATAGAGCGAGTGGTATTTTTCGTTCCATGTTCCATGCTCCATGTTCCATGATTATCAGTTCTACCTCAATTTCGACCAATTAGGCGAAATTTTAATAAATTGGGTTTCAGCTGCTCTTTCAATGAGAAATAGGATATCTTTTGGTTTTTCTTTTTCTATCTGTTCAAGCGCATCTTTCACATCTGCCAGCGAACTGGTTTGTTTATTGTTTATTTTAAGAACGATATCCATATCTCTTAATCCGCCCATCTCAAACCAGCCACCTGATTCGGTGTCTCTGACCGTGACATTGCCAATGTGGTTTTCGTTAAGATATGCGGAGCTGCTTACTATGTCCTGTGTAACTTCAGCAAAGACTGTTCCAAATGATTCGTTATGATAGGTCTGAGCTTCTTTTGCTGATTTTGGCGCTGTTTCCAGCGTGATTTTTGATGATTTTGTTGATGTTTTTCCGGATCCAAAACGTTTATACTGTATATCAACTTCTGTTCCTGCCGGTATAGCAGAAAGTTTGTTTTTAAATTCGATGACTTCTTCATTTGTTGTTGCTTTGATTGATTCGTTGTCCCATTTGTTAAGAACATCGCCGGATCTAAGGCCTGCCTTATGAGCAGGTGATCCTTGTACCACTTCGTTAACCAAGATTCCGTATGTGTTGTCACCAGACTTGATACCTAAGAAAGAGGCTGTTTCTTGGTTCACCGCATCGAATTCTATTATTCCGGTCCATGATGACTTTGTGATAAGATTTGATCTGTTTTTTATCAGATCGAGAATATTTTTTGTGAGCGCAACTTTGTCTGTAAACTGGCCGAATTCATCAAAGTTGTCCATGTTGAATGACATTATGCTGCTTGCCTGATCTGTTATACCTTCATTTGCCTTTTGCCTGGTTATTTTTGATTCTCTTGATCTTATTGAAAATCCAATAAATTTTTGGTTGAAGTAATCAAAAAGCGGTATTCCACCCGGAAAAGGTTCTAAAAACTGAGCATATTGTCTATTGGCTGTGGTGGTAAATTCAAAAAATGTTGAAGCCTGCGCTATAACTCTGAAGTCCTTAAAATCTTTTGGTTTTTGGTCTGAAGTAGTAAATTGCGAAATTGCTGATTGGGTTAAACTTTGTGTAATGTCCCTGATTTGCGGGGTTAGAAAAGGATCATAACATTGGGTAGCATTAAGTTCAGCTTCAGTCATTGCACTTTTCTCTATATCTATGTAAGAAAAAACAGCGCCATCATTGTTTTCTATCTGAAGCAGCGCAAGATTTGTCGTTGGATCTACTCCAAGCGATTTCGCTTTGTATGATTTTTTTGTGTTTACGAAATATGTCTCAAAGTCATATGGTTGTGATACCTTGTTTGATCCAAAGCTTGATAAAGCAGCGCCGGATCCTGCCTGAACGTCCATAAAAATATCACCGTTTATTACCATTACTCCGTCAGGCGATACCATCGTTCCCATAACATATTCTTCTACTTCAGTGATTCTTGTCCTACCGAAGTCTTCCATTGATATACCCTGAAAGCTGGCTCTTTTTGTTTTAATGTGATATTTCACCACAACAAAAGCATCTCCATATTTTTTAAAGAGAGCTCTTCTGGGTTCATTTTGCCTGTTGTCCTGTTCAAATCGCTTCTTCAATCTCTCAAAAAGCTGATCTTCGTTTTTATCCTGCGCATTCAGAGTCGCAGCTATAACCAAGAGACTCAGTAATGCTAATGATTTTTTCATTTTATACCTCCTTATTTGGAACTGTCTAAAATTACAAGTTTTACGGCTTTGCCTCTGAGCACTGTCAGAAGGATTTTCTCCTTTTTTCCCAGCCAATTTTTATATATCTCTTTGAAATTTTCGAGATTGTCGATCTCTTTCTCATTTACTTTTGTAATGATATCTCCAAATTCAAGCCCCGATTTTTTTGCAGGGCTTGTGTCCGTAAGACTTCCTACGATCACGCCTAAAACTGATTTTAAATTTCTTTTCAGCGACATATGAAGAGTCATTCCGCGGACAATGCATCCCCATTCGGAGACTTCAAAGGAAATTCCGGTGTAGGGCTGAAGTTTTGTAGTTTTCACATTTGTGGAGAACTCTTTCCCGTCTCTCCAGAGTGTAAATTGATACTCACCATTTACTTCAAGATTTCCTATCAGTTTATGGACTGCTGGAATGTTAGAGCTTGTGTCACCCTTGACTTCTTTATCTGCAACTTTCAGGAGCACATCTCCGGTTTTAATGCCTGCTTCATCTGCAGGAGAGCTTTTATAAACGTGTGATATGACGATCCCTTTATTTATATCAATAAGCGATTCAAAATCATTCAGCGGTTGAAACTCCACTCCGGCATATGAACGGGCCACTTCCCCTGTTTTCAGTATTTTACTCACAGCGTCTTTTACGTCGTTTATTGGGATTGCAAAGCCTGCTACATGCGCGATTCCGGAGTTATTCAGGCCGATAATTTCTCCCTTAAGATTGCAAAGAGGTCCGCCGCTGTTTCCTCCATAGAGCGCCGCATCTGTCTGTATCGGGCTGTAATATTTTCCGTTCAACTGACCATCGGGCAGTATAAGCGGTCTAAAAGTCCTGTCATGCGCCTGTGAACTGATAATGCCTTTAGTCACTGTTCTTTCAAGACCTGCCGGCATTCCGATTGCGACGACTGATTCACCCTGAACTACTTTATCTGAATCTCCAAGAGAAGCCCAGGTAAGACTAGTGCCTTTGATTTCATCCATATTTAGTTGTAGCAGGGCAACGTCTGTCCAGGAATCAGAGCCGATAAGTGTTGCGCCTATTTCCTGCTGATCCCACAGCTTAACCTTGAACTTGGTTGCGTTTGCAGCAACGTGATAGTTTGTTACCACGTGTCCTTCATGGTCTATTATGAAACCGCTTCCCCCGCTCTTTGATTTCGATTCTTTTCCGCTTTCGAAACCTTGTATTACAGCATAAATAGCAACAACGCTCTTTTTGACTTTTTCGATAGCAGAGACTGTTGTAGCATCATGCTCATCCCTGTCTTTCCCATTAGTATCCTGGGAATAAGCAGGAATAAATAACGAGAAGAAGAGAGCGATTAATAAAACCTTCTTAAGCGATGAGAAATTTCTCATTTGTCCTCCACAAACATTTCATTTTTTATGTCGTTCATAAC
>JACQRL010000261.1 GCA_016206485.1 Planctomycetota bacterium
ATATAAAGCGCGCCAAGATTTGTAGAGCCTGCTCTGATGGGAATACTTATAAATGTCCCGCGCTTAAAGCGACTTAGTATCGATTTTGAGAGTCCTGATCTCATTTCTCCTAAATTGCATATTTCATCATTGTTGACCAGGGTTGTTTTGATCACCTGGTCAATTACCGAGTGATCTTCTTCTTTGATTGAACTTCCAAGCCTGCATCTGTTTATATTTATGATTTGTTTTCCTTTGTCATATACCACAAGAATACTCCTTAATGCCTTGCAGTAATAGAGGGCTGTATCAAGCAAGAAAGTAAGTGTTGCATGGATATCTGCTTCAGTTTTAATTTTTTTTATTATTTCGTGTGTTGCATTCAGCTTGTTAATTACTTCTATATGTGAAGAATCAGCTTTTGATTCGGAAAAAATCGTTATTATCTGGTGTAAATGATGGAGTTTCTTAATCCTGTAATGTTTTATGAAGAGATCTTTCAGCGGATCAGGAAGACCTGCCAAAATCCCTTCTGCAACTTTTATGGCGGCTGTAGTGTGTTCTTGCGCTCTATTGAGATTTCCATTTTGGTAATTCAACTCCGCGAGATCAAAAAGTATTTTCCATTTGTGATCTGGATTTGTAACTTTATTTGTAAAAGTTGTTAAAAGTACCTCTGCTTCCTGAAAATTTCTACCTTCCTGCATTTGGATGAGCACATACAATTTATAAAATTCAAGCCAGTTAAGAAATTCGGTTTTAAGTGTTTTGAACAGCGTAATTGCCTCTATATTTTTAACTTCTTTGAGCGTTTCGTTGATTTGATTAAGACAGATAATCGGATTCCCGGCCTTTAATAAGTAGACTATGAGTGTGTATTCAAATAAAACTCTCTCATAAAGATTAAAAGATGGTTTATTTCCTTCAGCCCTGTCGAGGTATGGTTTTACCCACTGATCATTATTCATTTCAAGTTCTAGAAGGGCTTTAAGTACAAACGATACAGCAAGATCTTTCATTTTTTGATTGTTTCTGCAGTTAAGTATTGTGGCGTCAATTATTTCTCTGGCTTTATTGAAGGCCCCGATGTTTATATATGTCCTTGCTGCAAGGTTCAGGAGCTGTAGATCCTGTGTTTCTAAAGTGTCCGTAATCTGACTTCTGTGTAGAGCAGTCAGAACAGATGCATAATCCGCTTCAATGAATGAGTAAAATAATGGATTATCTGTAGAAATTTCGCCTGTTGTCATAAATTTATATTATGTTGCATGAGTGCAACATAATATATGTAGTAGTAGGCCAGTTTCAACTAAATTCGCGTATTGATATTATATTACTTACGGAAGCACAGAATGTACGCAGAATCACAGAAAATGTACAAAACACACACCTAAAACGATCTTTTAAATCTCTCGATGTTTCTGTGAATTTTCAGTGATTCAGTTGAGTCTCGTTCAATATCTGCTTGTGACAAACAAGACTTTTCCTGATCATCTGATAAACTATTTGCGATGAAGATATATTTGGATAATCATGCGACAACGCAGGTTGATCCTGTGGTTTTGGAGGCTATGCGGCCTTTTTATACTGATGATTTCGGTAATGCTGCAAGTCGTACGCATTTTTATGGATGGAGCGCTGCAGATGCTGTAAAAAAGGCCAGGTCAAAACTTGCAGATTCCATAAATGCCAGGGGTCCAGATGAGATAATTTTTTTGAGCGGTGCGACTGAGGCAAATAATCTTGCAATAATCGGAACCTGTCGTTATCAGAGGAAAAAATCTGGGAAAAATGAACTTATTGTGTCTAATATAGAACACAGTTCGGTTCTAGATGTGGCTGAATATCTGGAGTCAGATGGATTTATCATAAAAACGCTGAATGTTGATCGTGACGGTCTGGTCAGAGCATCTGATTTAAAAGAAATGGTAGGTGATAAAACAGTGCTTGTTTCCTGTATGCTTGTGAATAATGAGATCGGTGTAATTCAGGATGTTGAAACGATAGGAAAGATCTGCAGGGATCAAGGAGTAATTTTCCATTCCGATTGTGCGCAGGCGTTTGGCAAGACGCGGATAGACGTGCAAAAAATGCATATTGATCTTCTAACAGCGACGGCGCACAAAATATATGGGCCAAAAGGCATTGGAATTCTTTATCAACGCCAGTTCAAACCCAGATGCAAACTTGAACCTCTTATCTATGGAGGCGGACACGAAGGCGGGATGAGATCTGGGACATTGAATGTTCCTGCTATTGTCGGTTTCGCAAAGGCTGCAGAAATAGCTATAAAGTGCATTGACAAGGATGAGAGAAATGTTGGCGCATTAAGGGATAAATTATTATTAGGCATAAAAAAGAATCTAGATTATGTTTATTTGAATGGATCCCAGACCTCCAGGATATACAACAATTTAAATATAGCTTTTGAATATATTGAGGGTGAAGCGCTTTTAACATTCCTCAATGAACGAGGAATCGCGGTCACATCCGGATCGGCATGTTCAAGTTTAAAAAAAGAGCCGTCGCATGTTTTAAAAGCGTTGGGAGTCAGGGATGATCTGATCCACTCATCGGTAAGATTTGGTCTAGGCAGATTTAATAATAATTCTGAAATCGAATATGCAATCAAGGTTATTGTTGAAGCAGTAATGAAGTTGAGGAAATTGTCTCCATTATATGAAGAATCTGAGTCTAAACGCGGTATCCATTGAGTTGTTCTATGGAAGCTGATATATCTTGTATAATAGTTACACATAACAACGCGGGCGAAGTGGTTAAATGCCTGGAATCAGTGCTAACCTCATCTTTTAAACCCGAAAAAATTATTGTAGTTGATAATGCGTCTGATGATGGAACCAGGGACAGATTTGTGGCATTTAAAGGGCAGATAGAGTTCATCAATTCTCGGATTAATTTAGGTTATGCAAAGGCTTGCAATGAGGCGTTTAAGCTTGTTACTACAAAATACGTTTGTTTTTTAAATCCTGATACTGTCTTATCGAATACGGCATTTGGGTCTCTAGTCGAATTTATGGAAAAGAACCTGTATTGCGGGGCGTGCGGGCCGCAATTTGTAAATGAAAAAGGAAATCTGAAAAATTCTGTTGCAAAATTGCCGACATTGACCGATCAATTTGTTCCAAAATCCTTCCTGAAGCTTCTTAATCCGGAACGCTATTATAAAAAAAGTGAATTTACTTCGGCGACAAGCGTCGAAAGTTTAGTTGGCGCTTGCTTACTGGTGAGGTGTGGAATTTTCAGAAAGCTTGGCGGATTTAATGAGCAGTATTTTGTATTTTTTGAAGAGACAGAACTTTGTAAATGGATTGTTGGATTGGGCCAGTCTGTATTTATTGTTCCTTACGTCAAGATTATCCATCTTGGCGGGAAAAGTAAAAGTTTTCATAGTATCGATTCTAAGATTGAATACTATAAATCTCTTTTTGCATTTTTTAAGCGTAATCGTCCGTCCAAGGAATATATTACGCTTCTTAGTTTACTGCCGCTTAAGTTCCTGATTGAATTACTTTTTTTTTCAGCAATAAATATCTGCACTTTGTTGATGATTCAGAAGTTCAGAGTAAAGCTGAATGAGTCATTCTTACTATTAAGATGGTCGCTGGTATTTTATCCGAAAAAGTGGGGTATTAAGAGATAGGCATGTTGAAAACTCTGATGATCAACGGACACAAGTTAATTTGTACGGATGAAAATGCAGGCTTACTGAAGAATTTTATGCCTATCCAAGCGACATTGAAGGATTCTGTCAGGGTTAAAGAATCAACTTATAAACGCATATATATTTTCCCCAGGATCAAACAGAATTTCATGATCAAGGAGCATCTCCGTAAAAGACTTTTTAAAAGAAATAAGGCGATGGTAGAATATTTGAACTCGATGAAAATTTTGGAAAAAGGAATAAATATCACGCCGTTTCGAGGAGTGATTTTATTTGATGGTAAAGGTTATCTGATCTCAGATTATGACAAGAATTGTATCAGACTCAGTGAAAGCAGATTTTCCAGAAAACTCGTCGAAAAATACGCTGTTTTTTGCAAAGATATACTTGAAAAAGGTATTTTCCAGT
This sequence comes from Planctomycetota bacterium, assembly GCA_016206485.1. Lineage (GTDB taxonomy): Bacteria > Planctomycetota > MHYJ01 > JACQRL01 > SBBU01 > JACQRL01. Next base: position 4,070 of record JACQRL010000261.1, read on the forward strand.
ATGATTTTAATCCGACAAATGTGTTGGTTGATAATGCGGAAAAACTATATCTATGCGATTTTGAACACATCAAGTTTCAACGGCCAAGTCTAGGTAAAATTTGTTGGGTGCTGGCGAGATTATCCAGATATAACGGTGTTTTGGACCATTACAAACTCATTTTTTTAAGAAAGTTTTTCGGTGATATTGATAAAAATGAACTAAAAGTTAGACTTGATAGAATTTTAAAGTTGAGGAAAAAATGGGTTTAAAACAGCTCGACAAATTTAGAAGAAAGTACCGGCTGCTTATTATCTTCGGACTTTTTGCGCTATGTTTGATCTGCCTTGAGCTTTCAAACGTTGCAAAAACCTCAATTATTTATGGAGTGCCTGTAATAGTTGTTGGAATGCTAATAAGGCTCTGGACTAACGGAACTATTGTGAAGAGTAAAGAAGTTTGTAATGTCGGACCATACTCTATTTGCAGACATCCGATGTATTTTGGAACAATTGTTGCCTCTTTTGGAGTAGCTGTCTTAATGAACCAGATCTTTTTCACTGTGATAATTCTATTAGCATTTATTATTTCTTTTGTCAGGGCGAAAAGCGAGGAGTCAAAACTCATTGAAAGATTTCCTGAATATAATGATTACAAAAGTAAGGTGCCTGCCTTACCTACACCTGTGAGCCTCGCTAGATCTATTGGATCAGGCTCTGTAATAGGAAGATGGTCGCTGAGACTCTCTTATGAAAATGGTGAGGTTACAAGACTTAATCTGTATTATCTTATACTTGTGATTTCTCTTATGTACTTAAAATTCAGGGAAAAATTGGCTCTGAATAACCTTTATTTCCATGTTACATTCCTGATGTTTCTTGTAGTATCTGCGCTCTCATTTCTTTTGTACGCAAAAGGGATAAAACATCCAAGGTATTTTTTTGTTGTCTGTATGATATGTGCATGTATTGGCTCTTTCGTTCTGACTATTGATTTTCCTGCTAATTTGTAGGGAATATTTAATAAATCTCTTCACAGGAACACAGAATTTCCACTGAAGTGCAGAAAAATGCAATTAACACCGGCTCAGAAGTGATTTCTTCAAGTTTTTCGGCGACTCTGTGGATTTTGAGTGATTCAGTGAAGTTTCGTTAAGTGTTTGTTGTAAGCTATTTCCATATTTTTTGCCTGCATTTTTTACATGGTATAAGACAGGATTCAAACGCTTCTTTAATAGTGATTTCACTTTTAATTACCTTACTGTTGCAGTTATTAGCAGTGTGAAAATAAATATTTCCGGTGTCTTTGTATGCGCTCTTTTCCAACAAAATCTCGGACCAGATGTTTTTTTTAAGGCCAATTGCTTCGATCTGCTTCTCTTTAAATTTAGGATATAATTCAGTTCCAATCATGTCTTTTGGATAGAACCATCCGAGCCCATCTTCGATTATTTTGAGGTTAACGAGAATTTCACCGCTGTCGGAGTCATTTTTTGCGTAAACAAGGGCGAGGCCCCTGTAATAAAAATCTGATATCTTTGTTAGCGGTACTAGAGTGATAATTTTTTTAGAAACGAGTTTTTTGTTAAGATCTTTTGCCTTGCTGTAAAGTGTTTCATATCGCTCAGGACAGTCTACACCAAGATATCTGATATGATGTTCTCCGTCGAGACCCGGGGTCACGACTATTGTGTCACCATCTGTTATGAGTCGAACAACTTGCCCGGAAAACTTATTGTTTTGTACGTTTTCAGTTTTAGGGAATACTGTGTAGATAAGTACGGCAGGCAGAAGCAGCAACAAAGATGCCAGTATAGTATTTTTGATTTTTTTCACAGTTAATGGGATTTTAGCACAAGTAAGGGAAACTTAAATTCTTACCATTCTATTCGGGGATATTATGTAAAAAAGGCGGTTACATGTCGTCTGCCATCGTCATATTAAGCACTTCTTGTAGTGATGTATGACCTCTCATGGCATTTAATATTGCGCATCTTCTCAAGGTGAGAACCTCCATTTCTTTGATTGAATATTGCTTAATATCAAGGTGTGATGAGCCCTGTATTATCATCTTTCGTATCGTGTCATTTATTTCTAGTGCTTCAAGTATGGCGAATCTTCCTTTATAGCCTTCCGTGCAGGCTGAACATCCGACCGGTTCAGATAAAGTCAGGTTTTGCATATCTTCATCTTTGAAACCAATCTGTTTTAAGTAGCTTACTGGAGGCAGCGGCTGTGTGGGTTTCTTGCAGAATTTGCAAAGCCTTCTTAACAGTCTTTGTGCGCTCACACAGATCAGTGACGATGCAACCATGAACTTATCTACGCCCATGTCGATGAGTCTTGTGATGGTGCTTGGAGCGTCATTTGTATGCAATGTACTTAGAACAAGGTGTCCTGTTATAGCTGCTTTCACCGCGATATCTGCAGTTTCAGCGTCTCTTATTTCTCCAATCATTATTGTGTCAGGGTCCTGTCTTAGGATGCTTCTTAGTGATGCCGCGAATGTCAGGCCTTTTTTTGAATTAACAGATACCTGATTAATGCCTTCGAACTGATACTCCACAGGGTCTTCTACAGTAACTATATTCTCTGTGGGATTTATGACTTCTCTCAATGAAGCATACAGGGTTGTTGATTTTCCTGAGCCGGTCGGGCCTGTAACAAGGATCATTCCGTATGATGAAGTTATCGATTTTCTGAAGATTTCTTCTGCTTTCTTTTCAAATCCTAATTGATCTATTGTTTTATTTAGGTTTTTTGAGTCCAGAAGTCTGCATACAACTTTCTCTCCAAAGATTGTAGGAAGTACCGAAACTCTGACGTCGATCTGCCTGTTTTCATATTTAACCTGGAATTTACCGTCTTGTGGAATCCTTCTTTCAGCTATGTTAAGATCTGAAATGATCTTTATTCTCGAAACCAGTGAATTGTGTATAGATTTGGGAAGGATATTAGTTTCTCTCAGAGAACCATCAACTCTCATTCTGACTCTTGTTTGTTTTTCAAACGGTTCGACATGAATATCGCTTGCTGAATCTTTTAATGACTTCATTACGATCATATTTAATACTTTAATAACAGGTGAATCTTCTTTTTGGAGCTCCTGAAGATTTATTTCACGTTCTGCTTCTACAGCAGCCTGTTCAATAGTGATGTTTTCTGTCTCCGGTGTTGCAGCAGCTTGGGTCAAGACCTCTTCAATCTGAGCCTGTTCAGGATTATATGCCCTCTTGATAGTTTCCTGCAGCGCCTTTCTGAAGGTTAAAACTGGCCTTACTGTACATTTCAATCTGTTTCTAAGAAGATCGAAAAGTTCAATATTGTACGGGTCGACAACTACTATAGTGAGAAGATCGTTTAATTTAGATATTGGCAGTATTGAGTATCTTTGGGCTTCTTCTTGAGTTACAAGTTCGAGCACATCTGGTCTGATTTCCAGTTTTGAAATATCAATTATTTGTGTCAAAGTTTCATTGGAAAGATTGCTTAACAGTTCAATCTCTTTAATGAGTCCCTTTTCAAGGATTGCTTCAGCAAATTCCCCATTTTGTGAGTGGCTGAATTGGCTAAATAATGATTCGATATCAGTTTTCTTTTCAGGGTTGAGCTGAAGAGCTATTGATTTAACTCTTTTAACGTATATTTCACTCATAATTCTTCTCTATAGCTCTTACAACGCTGGAAGGAGTGGAGATGAAAATGGAGATGTTGTTAATATCTCCTAAGGGTTCGAGCACTTCTTTTCTCGGCAAAAGTGCAAATGCTACGAGTATTGCCTTCCCCAGTTGATCTAGTACTACAAATCCCTCCCTTTTCATTATTTCGACGGAAAGAAGATCTTTCGCTGATTTTGGAACCAAGTAGTTATCACATTCTATGTAAGGAAGATTAAATTGTTTTGCGACGGCATAAGCGATGTCAGCTTCTCTGACAATACCGAGCTGAACAAGTATTTCCCCGATTAAACCTCCATTTTGTTTCTGGTGGTCAAGTACTTTTTTTATGTCGTCCAGAGAGACAAGACCTGCATCCAGCAGGAGTTCTCCTATTTTTTTCTTAAGACGTGTGTTAGGGAAAGGCATACTATTAATTATATCAATAATAGGCAAATACATTCAAGTATAGCAACACTTTTAGCCGACTTATTCTTCTATTCAGAACTGTAGATTTCACGGTTTAAGTGGCGATTCACAGGACTTCATAAATCATTGATACTTGAATCAAATGTGATATGACATTCCAGTGGTCGACAAGAAATCAGAGAAGTTCCGCTTAGACTTTGATTTTTTAAATCAATTTGTCCGCAATCAAGTTTATTGAGCATCCAATATTATTATCGATCATTTTGTCGCATGTATTGTTATTATTTCAAAACGTTTGCCGAATTAGCCCTGAAATATCTCTAAATTTGTATAAAGGGTTTATTCTATGATGCTTACTGATGCTTTTCCTGTATTTAATAATTGCTCTTGTTTCTGAAAAAAACTGATTTGTAACAGCTTTTATGTGCTTTTCAAACAATCGGGATTATACTTACGTAGTGTTGTTTTAAGGGAGGTTTTATGGTTAAGAGTCTGTTTGTAATGCTATCGTTGCTGCCATTTTTAATGTATTGCCAGCAGCCCGGGTCATCATCCGGTTCTGACTTTGGCAAAAAGGTTAAAGAATCGAAAGAAATGGTATTTCCTGCCCTTGTATTTATAAAGGTTGCAGCGTTGGATTACAGAAGCGGTGAAGAAACGAGACAAGTCGGTTTTGGAAGCGGAACTATAATTTCACCTGACGGCCTGGTTTTAACAAACCATCACGTTGCGGGTGAAGGTGTGAGGATACTTTGCATGCTTTCTACAGGCGAAGAAATTCCCGCAGAATTGATTGCTACAGATGCGATAAATGACCTTGCATTTATCCAGCTTGATTTAAAGAAGAGGAAAACCTCTGATTTGTTGCCATATGCGAAATTAGGTGATTCTAACAAGGTTCAGGTTGGTGATCACGTATTGGCAATGGGAGCTCCACTCACATTATCGAGGACGGTAACACTTGGTATTGTAAGCAATACTGAAAGATTTTTAGGCGCGATGTCAGGGATAAAAGGAGAGTCTGTGGGATTTTATTCCAACTGGATTCAGCATGATGCTGCGATTGCTCCAGGTAATAGTGGCGGCCCGCTTGTTAATTTGAACGGGGAAATAGTAGGAATAAATACCAGAGGAGGCCAAGCTGGATTATCATTTGCTGTTCCGTCGAACGTAGCTAAAGAAATAATGCCAGGTCTCCTTGCCAAAAAAACGATTCCAAGAGCGTTCATCGGATTTAACATTCAGAAAGTAATTAAGAGTATTTCAGAAAAAGGAGCCATCATAAGTCACGTATACAGAGAGACGCCTGCTTTCACAGCGGGTATAAAGGCGGGTGATATCCTGACAGCTGTTGATGGAAGATCAATTAATATAACTGTTGATGAGCATATAAGCCCGACATTGAACTTTTTGGCTAACTTAACCCCTGAAACTGATCACGAATTTGTTGTTTTAAGAAATAACAAAGAGCTGACATTGAAATTTAAAGTTCAGATCCAAGAGGAGCAGATAGGGAAAGAAAGGGAATTTAAGGCATTTGGGATGACTGCAAGAGAAATTGGCAGCAATTATGTTTTAGCCGGGTGGCTTCAGAAAAAAGAAGGAGTTTTAGTTACAAGTATTAAACCGAATTCTCCATTTACAACTGCAAGGCCTCCGATAAGTGTCAGCGACATAATTTTAACTGTTGATGGTAAGCACATAGATAATTTTGAGACATTTGAGAAGATTTATAAGGAACTGGAGGAAAAAAATGAAAATGTACTGTTTGAATATTTGCATCAATTTGGCAAATATGTGACTGTCTTGAAACCTCTAACCAAAGATGATTTAAAAAGAGAAGTAAAGAGTGTTGCTATTTCAAGAGGATGGCTTGGTGTTGTTGTTCAAATAATTTCTCCTGAACTTTCAAGAGCGCTTAATTTGAAGTCGAAAAAAATAAGCGGTTTAAGGGTATCAAGGGTTTATAAAGGAAGCCCTGCTGAACAAGCATCCATTCAAGTCGGCGATATTATTGCAGAATTTGACGGGAGTAAAATTTCCGGTAAAACAGAAACAGATATAAACACATTTTCTGAACAAATCAGAAGCAAGTCGATTGGCGCAGCTATTCCTGTCAAGGTCTACAGAAATGGCAAAAAACAAACGCTCAATGTCACTATAGCAAAAGAACCGGCAACTTTTGATGAAGTTGATACTTTCAAAGAAGAAAATTACGGTTTTACAGCCAGGGAACTGACATTTTTTGACAGAGTCGCAATGAATTTGAAAGATGAGGAGAAAGGCGTTTATATCACAAATGTAAAAAACGGCGGTTGGGCACAGTTTTCCGGCCTTAGGACAGGCAGTACTGTTATGAAGGTCAATGGACGCGATATAAATGATCTCAACGATATCTACAATGTAATGAAAGAAATTGTCCAGAAAAAGGAGAAAAATACTATTTTCTTCGTAAGGTTAGGTGAAGGTGTTACTATGTTTGTAGATGTCGAAACAGACTGGGAAAAATAGTAGTAAAGATAATATTATGTTTAGAAATGGAGGTACTATGAGAAAGTTGATTATGATCCTGTCCGTTATTGCGGCAGTTGGTGCAGTTGCAGGCAGGGCTGTTTATTTCAACGTGGAGAGTAAGGAATCAATTCGAAAAGTTATGAGCGATTATGGTGAATCTGTAGTTTTGGTCAAAGTAACAAGCAGACAGGGTCCCTCGACAGCTCTTGGTGCTGTTTTGAGCTCGGACGGACTGATTGTAATCAGCGGCTTTGGTAAATTTGATAGCGCCTCTGTTGTTCTTAAAGGCGGCGTAGAACTTAAAGCTGATTATGTTATTAATGACACTACTTATTCATTGATATTTTTTAAGGTAAGAGCAGATGAATTAGAAAAGAATAAAGTTTCTTTGAAACCTCTTAAGACAGATAGGATATCAACACGAACTGAGGTTGGTGATGAATTAATCACATTAGGAAGAACAGTTGAGCAACTTGGTCAGTCACTGATTGCAATGAAAATTGATGTTGTATCAGAAATCACAGCTCCTATTAAGGCATTCCTTATGTCCTCGCAGTTTTCCAATGGGCCTGCTTTCACACAAGATTCAGAGTATGTAGGATTTAATACTTATTATAATATTGCGGGTCGTCCCATACTGTTATTAATTCCAGCAGACAATCTTAAGCAGATTATTGAAACCGCTAAAAATACAAAACCGCAGCCATCAACATCTACTTCAGGCGATGACGACGATGATGATGATGACGATGATGATGACGACGACGATAAAGAATAAGGTTTCTATATATTATTAGGGGAGGGTGTATGAAAGTTTTTGTATTAGCTGTTTTTGTATTGGTTAGTATCCTGGCAATTTTATTCGGGGTGAATCAATCTTTTGATAGTGCTGGCAAATCTCTCTGTAGTATTGATTCACATTACTGTGTGGCTATTGTAGATCAGATAGCTTTTGCTGACGACGATGATGACGACGACGACGATGATGATGATGATGACGATGATGATGATGATTGTATAGAGTCAGCATAATTCATCTCGTAACAGTATAGTAGCTGGTACTTAAATACCCTTTATAAGAATTATACAGGTTTGTAGAGCGATTTATTCCTAATTTGTTGTACTTGGATTAACCGGCGGTATAGCCCAATCGTGAGGCAAAATCTATTAACTCATCCAGCGAGTTGAATTGTATGTTCAATTTGTATAATTTTCCTGCCTTTTCAATTGAAACTTTTGTTAAAAGTGATTCTTCAAGAAAGCTTGCAATGCTGTTTGTGTCATAGTTTTCAGCTGTTCCGGCAGAGTCTTCTGACCCTGCAGATACTGTATTGAATTTTCTCGCAAGTTGTTCTGCCTGTCTTACTGTGAGATTGTCTTTGACGATCTTTGATATCAATTTGTTTCGTTTGTCGAGATTATTGACCTGGAGTATAGCTCGTGCGTGTCCTGCTGTTATGAGATCTGATCTCACAGCATCCTGAATTTCAACCGGAAGTTCAAGAAGTCTGATGAGATTGGTAACTCCTGTTCGGCTCATTCCGATTGAATCTGCGATTTGTTCATGTGTCAGACTGAATTTTTTGTTAAGGAGCTGAAGTCCTTCTGCCTTTTCTATGGGATTAAGATCTTCTCTGTTCACATTCTCAACCAGTGCTTTTTTGAGTAAATCTTCATCATTGCACTTGTCATGAACAATTACTTTTGCTGTTGTGTACCCCAATTTTTTTAAGGCGCGCAGTCTTCGCTCACCGCAAATAAGCTGGTACGTTCCGTTAATTTTACTGGCTACGAGCGGCTGCAACATTCCATTATGCTGGATAGATTTGGCAAGATTCTCAATTGAATCCTCAGCAAATCTAGAACGAGGCTGATAAGGATTTTCCTTAATTTGACTGATCGGGACGTCAATTACAGATCCCGAATTAGTCTTCTGAGTCCCGTCAGCATCATTGTTCGAAAGTTTTACTGAATCTAATCTCCCATAAAGAGCTTCTAAACCCCTTCCTAAACGTTTTTGTTCCATAACTATATATCGGCGATTGAATTATGAATTGAGAATAAAGAATCAGGAATTTAACACATGTCCTGCCAGATAAGATGACCCGGTTATAACTATTGCTGATTTTCTGGTAGCCTTGCAAATAGCGAGTTTTATTGCCTTTTTTGGGGTATTAGTAACCAGGAAATTGGGATAGTATTTGGAAATCTTTTCAATCGGATATTGACGAGGTACATTGAGTTTTGTAAGGATTACAAACTCAGAATGTGCAGAAATAGATCTGAGCATTTTAAAAACTTCTTTATCTTTTAGAAATGTACAAACTGTAATGATTTTGGAACAATCCAGTCTTTCAAGAGATTTATAAAGGAACTTGATCGATTGTGATGTGTGCGCGCTGTCTACTATAATGTATGGATTTTTTTTGAGGATCTGAAGCCTTCCCGGGATCCTGATTTCTTTGATTACACGCTGAATTTTTAGAATATCTACAGGGAAGTCATTAAATAACAGTTCAATTACCTTACAGCTCAATGATACAGCGGTAGGAATTGTTACAGATGGTCCGGGATGTGACAATTGCAGTTGTTGCAGGTTGATTTGTATATTGAAAGCAGTTGAAAACGTCTGTAGATCAAATTTTGATTTTTGCTCCTGTATAATGTAGAGGGGAGCTTTCTTTTTTAAGGATGTTTTTTTTATAACACTAAGGGCTTTTAAATTTGATTTGAGCGCGACAACAGGGGTCATGCATTTTATTATTCCGGCTTTTTCTGTCGCGATTTGTTCAACTGTGCTGCCAAGGATTTTTCTATGCTCTAACTCGATTTTTGATATTAGTGAAACTTCAGGCTTAATGATATTGGTGCAATCGAGCCGTCCGCCAAGTCCTGTTTCAATAATTGCAATATCAACTTTTTCCTTGCAAAAAATGTAGAAATCAAGGTCGGTTATTATTTCAAAAAAAGTTGGCTTGATTAATAAAATATTAGGATAAATTTCATTAAACGACCTTATGAATTTGTATTCGCTTATGGAAACATTATTTATGCATATTCGTTCTAATATATTTTTAAGATGCGGAGATATGTATCTTCCGGTTTTATAACCGTTTGAGGCATAGATCCCATCTAGAATATGGCAAACAGATCCTTTCCCGGTGGATCCGGCAACATGAATTGATTTGAATTTGATGTGAGGATTGCCGAGTTTCTTCATCAGACGTAACATTGCGGCAAGATTATATTTGCGGTTCGTGTAAATTGGGAGATCTTTCTCGTAATTAGTGACATTACCGAGAAATTTTGTGATTTGAACCATCGAGGTAAATTTGCTCATTAGGCGGGTATTGTATCTGGTAATAGGTCTATAGCAAGGGAAGCTATTCTATAGATATTTTAAATGATGCCTTGCCCGGTTCGATTCCGGAAACTCCATCTAAAGTAATAGTTTTATCCTGCCGGAATTTGTAGAGCTGAGAGAGCTGAATATTTTTCTGATCGGTAATTTTAAAGTATTGAGGCTCAAAGTTGTATTTCGAGATTTTTAGTATGGTAAGATTCTCGATGACATTTGTTATGTTAACATATATTCTCTCGCCTGATTTTGGGTTATCAGGAAATATTGACGCTTTGAGCGCAAAATTAACTATGCCACGAGGAAAAGTAATTGAGTTTTCGTCCGTATTGATTACTGCAGATATCGAGTCCTGAAGGTTTGAAAATTTTATTACAACAGCAACCCGGACGTTCCCGCTGAATATTTCTACCGGGCATTCAGGTTTATATGACTTTGAATCAGCCGATAATTTTATGTCGGTAATCCCGGAGTAATTTATGAGAGCAAGATAGGGAGTAATACAATTAATGGTTGGAATGCATTCAAGCTCGCTGATGTTCTTGAAACCGCAGGTAGCGATTAGGTTGTTTTGGCTGTCTGAGGCGAACTTTGCCTCTAAAAGAATGAAGTAGTTTTTAAAGATTTTAATCAAAGAAGAATCGAGTGTTATCTCTTCTGAATGCTTCCCAAGATTAAGCGTGTATTTGCCCTGCGGTAGCGGAATGCTAACAAAAGTTTTTGATTTAAGGTCTTTGATGTTGTCCGTAAATTCAATTTTCTTGATAGTTTCAATAACTTTATATTTTTTTACCGCCGATTCAGTTATCCAATCATCAGTATTTGAGGATTGGAACAGCAGAAACAATACTATCAGTTGCATGTACTTAGATCTTCTATAGTAATCTTTGAGTTAATTATGCCCATTTCTAACGGGAAATCACCGTCAGTCTTGACCGCGCTGTAAAATTTCCCATTTATGTAAATCAAAGAAGTGTTTAGGTATTTTA
>JACQRL010000257.1 GCA_016206485.1 Planctomycetota bacterium
ACATTAAATTACAAATAGAAGCAATAAAATTTTTCGAAGATTTTGATAAAGAATTTGGCGCGCATGCTGAATTTATTCAGGCAGGATATATATTTTTGGTTTCAAATCCTGAATTGAAGCAGACTTTCTCAAAAAATTTAGATTTGCAAAGGAGTATGGGATTAAATGTCAGGGCGCTTACCAAAGATGATATAAAAAAAATAGCTCCATATGTTAATACAGATGACATTATTTACGCTACTTTTTGTCAGACTGATGGTTACGCCGATCCGCATGGAGTAACGCATGGTATTTCAAATAAGTGCAAGGATCTTGGAGTTCATTTTTATTTTTCAGAAGAAGTCTCCGATATTGAGTACACCGGATCACAAGTTAAGGCATTTATAACTACTAAGAACAAATTTGAAGGCGGCTTGTTTTATAATTGCGCAGGGGCATGGTCCGGTGAACTTGCCAAGAAAGCAGATTCTGAAGTTAATGTATTCCCTATTAGAAGAATGCTTTTCTTTACTAAGGAATTGCCGAGTGAACTTGTCTCATTACAGGGTATTATTCCCATGACTGTAGACATGGACACTGGATTCTATATGAGAAAAGAAGGGAAGGGGTTGTTGCTAGGAATGGATAACGATGAAGAGGCTCCAGGTTTTAATACGACGCTTGATTGGGAGTGGCTTTATAATCTGATTGATGCAGGAGTAAAAAGGATTCCGGAGCTTGAAAAAGTGGAAATAAAAACCGGATGGGCCGGGTTATATGATCAAAGTCCTGATTGCAGCGCGGTTATCGGAGAGAGCCCCGGTTTTAATAATTTTTTTATATTGAGCGGTTTCAGTGGACATGGTTTCATGCAAGGGCCTATCGCTGCGAAGTTGTTTGCAGAGAAAATTCTTACCGGAAAATCAAGTATTGATATTTCACAATTTGCAGTCGATAGATTTGAGAAGGGTCAAAGAGTTCAGGAGCTGAATGTTATCTGACAGATCTTTCCTGTACCACTACTAATTGTGTACATAAGATCAGGTTTCTCTATATAAGGGACACAATCAATCAGTAATATTTGTTAGAATTATTATGTCTTTTCTTGAACAATAAGCCTGAAATAGTTAATTTATCAACTAAATGAGCAGTTAAGGGGTTCTTTTTTTTTGGTTTAGTGGTGGGTGAAAGTGGTTGAAAATGGTTAGAAATAGGCTATAAAGGGGGCGAATGTTTCAAGGCGAATTTCTTCATAATCTTGATCAGAAAAACAGGGTCGTTATTCCTCTGAAATTCAGGATTTTTATAAGCGATCAGGAACGAAAAGGATTTTTTCTGACAGTTACACCTTTGAAGAGAGATGAGAAGTGCATTCGTATGTATTTACCGACACAATGGGCAATGGTTACTGAAAAAATTAAACGCGAGGCATATTCAAGTTCTGATCTAGATGTTGTAATGAGATCCTTTTCTGCTAGAAGCGAATTTGCTGACATGGATGTTCAAAACCGAATAGTAATCCCGCAGAGACTTATAGAATACGCAGATCTGGTCAAAAAAAAACCTGTCGTACTCGTCGGTTGTGTGGATCATATCCAGATATGGAACCAGGACGAGTGGCATAAAGTGACTGTTCAATGTGATGAACAGTTAGGGAAATTTGGAATTGAGATGAAAGATATATATGGAATTTAATGCGATATCACATACCTGTTCTTTCACAAGAAGTTATTGGAATAATTAGACCGGAAAAAGACTGTATTTATGTAGATGCCACTTGCGGAATGGGGGGACATTCTTTGGCCATTCTGGAATCGTGCGGAGCTACGTGCAGGATGATTTGCTGCGATCGCGATGAAAATGCATTGAGGATTGCAAAGGAAAGGTTGTCTAAATACTCTGATAGAACCGTATTTCTGAGGACAAATTACACAGATCTTATAGAGGCGCTTCAGCAGGCTGGGATTGTAAGTGTTGATTCGATCCTTTTGGATTTGGGAGTTTCGTTGATGCAGTTGGAGGAGCCTAGTAGAGGATTTTCTTTCAAAAATGAAGGACCGCTTGATATGAGAATGGATAAAAATCTTGAACTTACGGCATACGACTTGTTGGTCAGGCTTGGAGAGGGGGAGTTGACAGCGATCTTTTGTGAGTATGGGGAGGAGCCTTTGAGCGGAGAGATTTCAAGGGCAATCGTCGCTGAGAGAAGGAGGGGAAAGCTTGCAAATTCGACACGGGTGCTGGCAGATCTTATTTGTCGTGTTTACGGGGGGAGAAGGAGTAAGGTTTATCCAGCAACCCGTGTCTTCCAAGCTTTAAGGATCAAAGTTAATAATGAACTAGGAAATCTTGAGACAGCATTATGCCGATACATAAAATGGATGATCCCCCGGTCGAAGTTAGTAGTAGTAAGCTATCACTCATTAGAGGATAGAATTGTCAAAACTGTATTCAGGTCCAATAAATCATCACTCAACATTCTAACAAAAAAACCTGTAACTCCTTCGCCTGAGGAAATCCGCGAAAATAGGATGTCAAGATCAGCAAAATTAAGGGCGGTGGTAAAGTTATGAAAAAATTACAGACGGTTTTTTTAGTGATCTTTATTGCTCAATGCCTTATCCTTGCAGTTTTGCAGAGATATTCGGCCAAAATTACTCTACGCGCAAGTAACTTGATGATTTCTTCACATAAGTTGACGACAGTAGCGAATATCTGCTACAAAAAACAGTCTCCTTTGAAATTTCTGAATATCAGGCATCCTAAGTCTTAACACAGATGTCCAAATTGTTCTGGGCGATGCTGGTCATGGATGCTTTATGCATTGGTCAATATATGCGGATTTCACGCTACTCAGATATGGCTTCTGAGCTGCAGATCAGGAACACAACAACACACTTATATAACCCGAGCTATCGTCTTAGCATAGTAGATAAGAATTGTATTACAATTTCAGGTTCTTCGGTTGTTAATGAGCTGTACTATGATCCTGTCGCTGTAAGCAAACAGCATAGTGTCGAGGGCGCAGTGTCAATTCTCAAAGAACACTACGATGTTTCAGATGATGAATTGGTAGCAGCGCTTTCTCAGATCAACAGCAACAAAAGGTTTGTGAGTGTCACTAACAGTTTTCGTACGCGTGACAAAAATCCGAAAGGATTTTACGTAAGGCCGATTTGCCGCAGAACATACGAGGATTACAAGTCGCATAAAGCATGGCTGGGATTCAGCGATCAGTTTAACGATGCTCATGAAGGCTTCGAGCTTTATTATGACAAACTTTTTAAATTTTTGGATGAGAAGTTATATGCAACTGTAGATGGGAAAAGACGTGTCATTGAGACAGAGTTGAAACTTCAGGAATCATATATTGTTGTTACGACGATCGATTCCCTAATCCAGTCAGTTGCATTTGAAGTTGCTTCTGAATATTTAGAACAATTGAAATGTGAATATATTGGAATACTTGGTATAGATCCGAACAACGGAGAGATACTTTGCTATTTGTCGGTTGAAAACGACGGATTTAAATCCAGAAACCCTCTGGCAGTAGATTCAAATGAGCCCGGATCAATTCTAAAACCATTCGCTGTACTTTGCGCAATGGAAAACAAAACATTTAATTCTGAAAGACTTATCAATTGTCAGGGTACAAGATATTTTGGACGAAGGAAAATCAGCTGCCATAAAGCTCATGGGACAATCAAAGCCTCTCAAATATTAACCTATTCGTGCAACATTGGAGCTGTCGAAATAGCGCAGGATGTGAGCTTCAGGAATTACAGAAAGTTTTTGGCTGAAAATACAATGTTTGCAAAAAAAACCGGAATTGATCTTCCTTTCGAAGACCCCGGATATCTTCCAAAAGAATCTGAATGGAGCTCTTATACTCATACATCAATACCTATAGGTTATGAAATCAGGACAACTGCGCTGCAAATGGCTGTTTCCTATTCTGCTCTGTGTAATGGAGGTTATCTTGTACAGCCGCATATTTTAAAAGAAGTAAGGACGTTCAGAAACTCGGAAGTTTACGAGAAAAGCTCACAAAAAAGGAAGCTGAATCTTTCGGATGAAAATCTTGAATCTGTCAAAAACATGCTTGAAAGCGTTATTGCTCAGGGTACAGGTAGCCTACACAGATATAAACAGATAAGATATTCTGGTAAAACAGGCACAGCAAGAATATTTGACCGGTCAATCGGGCAGTATGTAAGCGAGTATAACAGCAGTTTTGTTTCATATGCTCCGGCAGATAAACCGCAGATACTTCTTTACGTAATAGTTCACAAGCCGAAACCATATTACTTTGCTTCCGTTACTGCAGTTCCAATAGCGATGAAAATTTACCAGAGGTTGGATAAAGAATTGAAATATTTTAGGGGTATCAGGGATGAAGTTAAAAACTAGTTTAGATCACTATTCGCTTATTAATATTCTTTCTGATTTAATTGTTGATAAAAATTTAGTCGAATCAAACAGATACACATATGTAACAGATAATTCAACTGATGTAAAAGAGTTATCTATATTTGTAGCTGTTTCAGGAACGAAGTCTGATGGAAACAACTTTGTAGACGATGCGATTAAAAGAGGAGCAAAGCTTCTGATAACAGAAAGGCGTCCGGATATGCAGGATTCCAACTGGATACAAGTATCATCTGCCAGGAAAGCCATCGCAAAAATTTCCACGATAGTGTATGGTGACCCGTCAAGAAGGATGAATTTGATGGGAGTTACCGGAACAAATGGAAAATCAACAACAGCGGTTTTAATGAGATCGATAATTGAAGCTTCCGGTCATAAGTGCGCGCTAATCGGGACAATATTTAATTACAATGGGAAAACGTTTCAAAGGGCAGTGATGACAACTCCTGATTCTGATCAGCTTAATTCGTTTTTATCAGAGTCAACAGCCAATGGATGTGATTATGCGGTTATGGAAGTTTCGTCTCATTCGCTGGATCAGGACAGGGTCGGTTACATGGAATTTTGCGGAGCAATTTTTACCAATCTTACCCATGATCATTTAGACTATCATAAAAGTAAGGAACAGTACGCGGCATCAAAGAGTAAATTGTTTTCTATGCTTCCAAGTCATGCAATAGCTGCAATCAATAAAAACGATACATTCCATGATTATATGCTCAGTCAGTGCAGGTGCGGTAAAGCAATATCGTACGGGGCCTCATCAAATTATGATATAAAGATTTTATCGGAAGATCTTAATTCACAGCTGCTGTCGCTGACTTTGAATGGCGCAACAATCGAAATAAAAACGAATCTTATTGGCTCACACAATGCGCTAAATATTCTTGCTGTTTCCTCACTTGCATCAGGAATGGGGATTCAGGGTGAGATTATCAGGAAAGGAGTCGAATCTGTGAGATTTGTTCCAGGCAGATTGCAATCTGTAGATTATGGCCAGGGATTCAAAGTGTTCGTCGATTACGCGCATACTCCATCAGCGTTGGAAGCTGTTCTCAAAACTTTGAGGAAATTAACATCATCTAAATTGATAGTAGTTTTTGGATGCGGAGGTGACAGGGATAAAACAAAAAGAGCCCCTATGGGCAAAGTCGTTGCAGAGTTTGCGGATTATTCAATTGTTACAAATGATAATCCAAGGAGTGAGTCTCCCGAGATGATTGCTGATGAAATTCTTAAGGGTTTCGGCAGGAATAAATACGATGTTATTCTCGACAGACAGGAAGCTATAAAGAAAGCTTTTGAAACAGCATCTGTTTCAGATGATGTAATCGTGATTGCAGGCAAGGGGCATGAAGATTATCAGATTATAGGAAATAAGGTAATTCATTTTGATGATCGCGAGATCTGCCATCAGCTTTTAAGAGATTTAATTGTAAGAAAGGCCTGCGTAACTGTATGAAAGTAGGTGAGCTGGCAAGGATATTGAAAGCGCAATGGTTGAGAAAAGTCGATCCGGAACTCAGCATTAACAGCTTTAGTATTGATTCAAGGGATATACAAAGAAATGATTGTTTCATTGCTATAAACGGGTTTAATCAGGATGGTCATAGATTTGTAAAGGATGTTCGGGATGTTGTCTCCTGTATCGTCGTAGAAAAAAGAAATCCAATCCTTAAGGGTTATCATACAAATGTACTGTATGTTAACGATACGAAAAATGCGCTGAAAAAAGTCGCGCTGACACTCAGAAAGACTCAGAACACGTGCACTATCGCAATTACCGGAAGCTGCGGTAAAACAACAACGAAGGAAATGTTGTCGCATGTCTTATCTCATTTCTATAAAACGAACAGTTCACCTTACAGTTTTAACAATGAGATAGGAATCTCACTTACTTTGGCAAACCATAGTAACGATATGGTGAATATCATTGAGGCGGGAATAAATCATAAAGGAGAAATGGAAGGTTTATCACGACTGCTAAGACCAAATATAATATGTATAACTTCAATCGGGTTGGCACACCTGGAGGGTTTATCTGATATTCAGCAGATAAAAAATGAAAAGTTTAAACTTGCTGAACATGCGTCAAATGGCGCTGTATGCATATTACCGATAGATTTGGCAGAAGACTTCAAGGCAAAATACCCAAATATCAGGATTGTATCATTTGGCGATTCAAAGGATGCTGATATTGTTCTGGAACAATGTGAACTCGGTTACAATATGGTTATTATTACAGTGAATGGCAGGAAATTTTATTTGAAATGTTTTAGCGACAATATTATTAACAGCTTTCTTGTGACATATGCAGTATGTGATTTGCTTAAAATATCAGATGAGAGTCTGCAGGAGGCATTTACATCATTTGCACTTCCTCCGTTGAGGATGGAAAGAATTGTTCTGGATGATTACACAGTGATAGGCGATTGTTATAATTCTAATCCTACATCTTGTGAATCGGCTTTGAGGCAGTTTAGCAGGATTTTGCACCCTGCGCGCAAAGTAATAATTTTGGGGTCAATGCTGGAATTAGGAACTTTCTCACGAGGGTTCCATTCAAAAATTATTGAATTAGCTGTTTCTTTGGGTTTCAAGGACTTACTTTTGGTTGGTAAAGAGTTCTCATCAGTTAAAGATGATTTTCCATGGTTTGAAAGCGCCGAAGATTTGCTTCAGTTTGTTAATGGATATCTCCTGCCGAACGATCTTATACTGGTAAAAGGATCAAGGGTTATGCAGCTCGAAAAGGTGATCCATTTACTTTCTCGAGGAAAGTTCAATCCCGAAGTCTTTGTAAAGAAAAACAGTCTTCTGGAAGTCTGAGCAATCTGAGGCATATATTTGCCAGAACTCATCTCACAAATGCCTTGTGCAGATTCCTCTTGTAATTCATGTATTGAGTATAATGTATTGTGTGATACAATTGTACAATGCTCATGGAGCTATTTGGCCTTGGCACAGATAAGCTGATAGTTTTCAGATCAATGCTCGCGTGCCTGATTGCTTTTCTATTATCATTGTTTCTTATCCCTGTCTGGATTTTTGTTCAAAAAATGAAATCGATATCTGAAAACGTAGAGAAGAAATACCATGCAGGACTTGATGATAAACTCAGTTCAAAAAAAGATACCCCTACAATGGGAGGTATTTTCATATACATTACTTCACTGGGCGGTTTAGTTTTGGTATCCAGAATTTCGCATGAACCGGTCTTAACTATACTGTCTCTGTTTTCAATTTTTCTCCTTATTGGTTTAGGTGATGATCTTTCCAAGTTTTTCAGGGTCGGAAAAGGTTTATCTTTGATTTCAAAGTCGGTAATACAAATTTGCGGGATATTATTTAGCTCACTTGTTATATACAGGTATGTGTTGTCATATGGAGGAGGGGTGGGGACAACCTTGTATTTGCCATTCATTGGGACGCTAAATTTAGGATTTTTATATGTGATTTTCATCGCGATGTCTTTATTTGTGTTCACAAATGGAGTCAATTTCGCTGATGGTCTGGATGGTTTGGCAGCAGGTACCTTTTTGATAACGTTATTCGGACTTATGGCAGTGACATATATAACAGGTAGAGTTGATTTCAGCAGATATCTCGAAATAACTTATATACCCAATGCCGGCAGTCTGACCATATTTCTTTCATCTTTGTTTGGAGCTCTTATAGGTTTTCTATGGTTCAATTTCAATCCTTCTCAGGTTTTTATGGGAGATTGCGGTTCACTTGCCTTGGGATGTGTATTGGTAAGTGTTGTTGCCATGACTAAGACAGAATTCATGATGGTGGGACTGGGATTAATTTACATCGCAGAATTCCTGTCATCTTTTGTTCAGGTGCTCTCTTTTAAACTATTCAAAAAAAGGCCTCTGTTAATCGCGCCTTTTCATTATATACCATATTTAAAAGGTGTTCATGAAAATAAAGTAACTTTGAGAATAATAATGATCCATTTTTTGCTCTGTTTGTCATCACTGTTTCTTCTTAAGATTAAATGAGAGTAGATTTATTCACTCCATTATAATACGTGCCCAACGTCAAACTGATAATCGAATACGATGGTACAAGATATTGCGGTTGGCAATCACAGAAAAATAGCATAAGTGTTCAGCAAAAGATCGAAGAGGCAGTTGGTAAAGCAGTCGGTGAGAAAATTGGCCTGATAGGCGCATCCCGTACTGATGCCGGGGTCCATGCCAGGGGACAGGTCGCAAACTTCTGTGTCAAAAAACTAAAGATCAAACCGGACAGATTGCCGCATGCAATCAATTTTTATTTACCATCGGATATCGCCGTTATAAGTTCTGAACGTGTTAATGGAAACTTTAACGCAAGAAGGTGCGCGCGGGCTAAACTGTACAAATAC
>JACQRL010000264.1 GCA_016206485.1 Planctomycetota bacterium
GAACAGTATGTTGCCGCCTTGTTCCAGTGATAGCAACCAAGGGCTTCCTGGCTGCGCTATGAAATTACTAGAACCAAGAATTTTTATCATTGCCGAAGCCGAATTGTCAGTAACAACACTTGCATCAATATTTGTTGAGGACGATGGTCCGTAATCAAATCCCCATTTAATATTTCCTATAATGTCTATTTCAAAGGCAACTAAGGAGCTATTCCCAAATGAACCTTCACTTCCAACAACTATTTGATTTATAGGGTATGTAGTGTTGATTGTTATCGAAGAAAATCTCATATTTGCTGAAGATTTGCTGAGAAAAACGTTGCAGTAGTAAGGTAAGCTGGGAATTTTCCCGTTAGTGCTGTCAATGTGCATGACAAAACCGCCAAAATTATTATTGCCGTTATTAACGGATCCACAAATCAATACACCAAAGTAAGGCGAATTGACAATCGATTGGGCTTGTAAGCTGTAGTTAGGGACGCTATACGCTAATTCCAGGATGGAGTTTCCATTCGCAGTGTTAGCCTTTATACAGAGCACTGCATTCGATGGATTTCTAATTTGCGTTCCTACGGCGAATATTTGCTTATCCGATGTCTCAGCAAGTGATGATATCCATTGTGAAGCATTAGTAGTGCTGTAAGAATTACACCATAAGAATGTTCCTGTAGCATTGTCGATGACACCAAGACTTGCATTGTTAGCACTTCTTCCTCCTACCGCAATATTTCCTGTTGAAAGCTGAGTAACAGAGTTAAATACTGTATTAGGCGTTGTTACTGTAGTGGCCCAGCTAAGAGCGAAATTATTGTCTAGTTTAAATACCAAACCGAATCGTACTCCTCCGGGAAATCCTCCTATATGGCACTCGCCGGCACAGACAACTTCTCCGCTTGTTGTTCCTGTTACACTAAATACTTGGAATCTGTCGACTGTAATATTGTCGATACCCACAGATCTTAACACGCTTCCATTAGTATCAATCTCTGTCAATGCGGCTTGGCTTGAACCTGGTAAAAATGATCCCTTAAAGGTGCTGGCTATAACAAAACTTGAATTAGATAGACGTGATATTCCGGCTGGAACCTCACCGTTAAAAGAATTGTATGTTTTTGACCATGATAATGGATATTTCGGCTGTTGTGGCTGTCGTGCCTTATCTTGCAGTCCAAGTTGTACCGGATTATTTTGCGGATTTGCTGCATTATCTGAAGCGAATCCGATACATAGAATAATAGAAATCACAGTCAAAACAAATCTGCCTTTCTTAAAATCCATTTTTTACCTCCTTAAGTAAATCGATTGTGAGTACTCCCGGCATATCTGTTGCCGGATACCGACAATCAGTGCTATATTAACATGTAACAGAAAATGGTTTAACCGATAACAGAATTAGGAGATATTTAAATAAATTGCTGAAAACTGCTCCCGACTTGTGCCACTTTTGAGATTATAAGAGCACCTTAATTAGTAAAACGGCTAGTAGATGCTAAGTCTGTGAGAAAAAGAAAGTATTACCCTTCATAAACCCTTTCCATCTGGACAGAAATAATCTATATGCTACAACCCATCTCATTATTTTTTCGGGGGAATTTTCGACGCCGCGATATGCTGATTCGAGATGATAAATTACCGGCGATGTGACACAAATATTTTTCTTTCCTGACTTTAACAGCTTCAAACAAAAGTCTGTATCGTTGAAATCCAGAGGAAACCTTTCATCAAACCCGCCGACTTCAAAAAAAAGCGATTTTCTTATCATCATACAGGCGGCAGTCACTGCCGGAACAACTATAGGAAGATTAAATTGTCCTCGATTTTGTATTCCTACATACTGATGAAAAGTGATTCCCGGCGGTTCAACAATTATTCCCAGATGCTGTATTTTCCCATTTGGATAGAGAAGCTTGCAGCCGACTGCTCCTGTTTCGCTGTTTAGTGAAAATTTAAGCATTTCGGTCAGCCATTCCCTGCTGTGAACTTCAGTATCAGAATTCATAAAAAGAAGAAGTTCTCCCTTAGCATGCCTGGCAGCAAAGTTATTTATTGCAGAAAAATTAAAAGGTTCGTTCCATACCAGTATTGTGACTTTTTCTCTAATTGTGTCATAAAATTTGTGTGTCTGTACCTGCTTGCTTGCATTGTCTACCAGCACAATCTCATAATTTTTATAATCGGTTGTTTTCTGGATACTATGAATGCATTTTCTTAAGAGTTCAACCCTGTCTTTATTTGGAATTATTATTGATACCAGCGAGTCCCGATTCCTTTCGTCAGTTGAGCTTTCTTTTATCTGAGACGCATAGTTCTTCATTGTTCGCATATGATAAAGCTTTTGTAGTATTCCTTTAATGCCTACTAATTTGCAATACCACAGGAATTTATAAAGTTTGTAAAAGCAGTTGCTAATCAAGGGAAGGCATAGTATAGAAATAGTGATTAGTTGTTTAAAGAAATAAAGTTCAGGCAGGTCAACAGCAAAACTGGTATTTGTTGGATTTTACTTGATTTGCGTGGCAACGTGCACAGAATATCACGATAATATGAAAAGAGCTAGTAACAGGACAGTATGGCAGGTACTAAATGAGATCTCTTCGTAATCCATTTTATATCCAGTTTAATATGCTGTGAAGATATCTATAGTTATTCCTGTCTTTAACGAGTCTAAAACACTTGAAGAATCGCTAAAGAGAGTTTTGTCTGCCCCTCTTCCAAAGGAAATCACTGATAAAGAGATAGTTATTGTTGATGACTTTTCTACTGATGGCACAAGAGATATTTTAAAGAAGATATCCGACAAAAATGAAATTTCAGGTTTGAGAGTCATTTATCACGATAGAAATATTGGCAAGGGGGGGGCGCTAAGGGATGGATTTAAAGAGGCTACCGGGGACATTATAATAATTCAGGATTCAGACCTTGAGTATGATCCGAAAGAATATTCAAATTTACTTGGACCGATACTCGATAGCAGGGCAGATGTTGTGTTCGGATCAAGATTTCTAGGAGGTCCTCACAGGGTGCTCCTATTCTGGCACTTTATGGGTAATAAGTTTCTTACTTTCTTATCTAATTTCCTTAACAATATCAACCTTACTGATATGGAAACCTGTTATAAAATTTTCAAAAGAGATGTAATCAAAGATATAAACTTTAAATCAAACAGATTTGGGTTTGAACCTGAGTTCACCGCGAAAATTGCCAAGAAGCATGTTAGGATCTACGAAGTGCCGATTTCATACAGCGGAAGGGATTATTCTGAGGGAAAAAAAATCAACTGGAAGGACGGTATAGCTGCGATTTTCCATATTTTCCGCTTCAGGTTTTTTGATTAGCAGGTATTCACCGCATTTTTGTGTTGTCCCACCTTACTTCTGACTCCTGTATCCTGAATTCTGTATTCTTATTGTTTAGCTGAATCCCAGGTATTTCAGATACGCCTGCGATATTTCTTCGGGAGATCCTATTTTTTTTGCAGTTCCGCTATCCAGCCATAAAGCTCTTTTACAGACATCTCTCATATCTTCTGTTGAATGTGTTACCAGAACTATTGTTGTTCCTTTCTGTGAAAACTTCTTTATTGTTTCTTTGCATTTCTGCTGGAAATAAAGATCCCCGACAGCAAGTATCTCATCTATTAGAAGAATTTCAGGATCTGTATGCACAGCTACGGAAAATCCCAGTCGTGTCAGCATTCCGCTGGAATATGTTCTCACCGGCTGATCTATAAACTGGCCCAGTTCGGAAAATTCTATAACAGAATTTATTCTAAGCATCATTTCAGATCTTCTTATTCCTAGCAGTACCCCGTTTAAAATAATGTTTTCTCTTCCGGTCAGATCAGGGTGAAATCCCGCTCCGAGCTCCAACAACGGGACAACTTTCTTTTTTACTATAACTTCACCTGACGAGGGTTTCAAAACACCTGCAATCAGTCCAAGCATTGTACTTTTACCTGCGCCATTTTTTCCGATAATCCCAAAAGGTTCACCTTCTTTAATCTCAAAAGAGAGATTATTCAGGACCTGGAATCGGTGATTTTTCAGCTGGCTCAAAGCAGAGGGCAAGTTGAACAGAAACCATTTGATGCCTCCCTTTATATGATGGTAATTTGGATAGTATTTGGTCACATTACGAAATTCTATAATGCTCATAATATTTCCGCGAATTTCCATTTGAGAGAATTGTATATGTAATATCCGATTGAGAGGATAACTACACCATAGCAAAACGACAGGAACAAAAATTTCATCTGTACAAATCCTTCCAGAAACAACTGGTGATATAAAATAATAACAGGGGACATTGGATTGAAATAAATAACATATGAATAGTTTTCCGGTAAATATGTGTGTGGATATAAAACCGGCGTTGTATAGAACAGTATTGTCAGGATAATTGTCACTATCCTTTCAAGATCTCTAAAGAATAAGTTAATTGATGATATGGCAAGTGATAAGCCATATACAATCATGAATTGGGATACTATCACCACTGGAAGAAAGATTAAGCTAAATGAGACAGGCTTTCCATAATGTAAAGAAAACAGAAGTATTATCGGTATGCTGACGCAGAAATGAAAAAGATCGTTAAGTATCATTGAAAGGGGGATCAGTTCTCTTCTAAAGTTCAGTTTTTTTATAAGTGAGACGTTGTTTATAAATATATTTGCTGAACCGCTCAGCGAGTTTGCGACCCATTGCCACGGAAATAATCCTGAAAT
This sequence comes from Planctomycetota bacterium, assembly GCA_016206485.1. Classification (GTDB taxonomy): domain Bacteria; phylum Planctomycetota; class MHYJ01; order JACQRL01; family SBBU01; genus JACQRL01. Next base: position 4,724 of record JACQRL010000264.1, read on the forward strand.
CAGGAATAATGGGTAATCTTCGATCTGTATTTTCATCACCATTTTGAGGGCAAAATAAAATGTAAGCGCTAATACAAGCGGGTTGGCCACTGACCAGAAATAACCGAAGAAGTATGTCTTATATCTGGCTCTGAGTTCTTTCTTTGTCAGCTCAATTAACTGGTCATACCATATGTTCATATGTAACCCGAATTTTCATAAGACATTTAGTAATATCAAAGTTTTTTCAGCTTTATCTGTATGATTTGCTTACTTCTGATTTCTGAATCCTGACTTCTGAATCCTGAATCCTGTATCCTTATTTTATAGTTATGTGCCGAAAAATCTTGTGATATCGTTATAGGTTGCCATTACGACAAGGGCCAGTAATAAAATAAGCCCGGCATATAGAAGCGCATAAACTGTTTTTTCTTTCAGAGGTTTTCCTCTGATTGCTTCAATTACTAAAAACAAAATGTGCCCGCCGTCAAGGACCGGAACAGGAAGCAGGTTCAGAATCCCAAGATTTATAGTTATTAGCACAAGTACAAATAAATAGTTTCCAATCCCTGATTCAGCGCTTTTGTGTATTATACTGATGATTCCAAGCGGTCCTGACAGTTGTTCTTTTCCTACCTCTGCTGATATTAGTTTCTTGAAGCTGACAAGCGTGAAGATAAACATGTCGACTGGCTCTTTAAAACTCATTAATGTAGATTCAATAAGAGAATATTTGAGAAGCCTTGAATTTAAATAGATAGCAACATTGGGATTTTCGATAAAACCGATCTCTTCGTAATTAACTACATCAGTTTGTTGGGGAGCCAGCAGAAATGTATGAATTGTCCCGCTCCTGATTATCTGAAGCCTTTTTGGAGAGTTATCCTGAAATATGCCCGCAATATTTAAAGTAGGCACTTCATCAACATACTTATCGAATTGCGTGACTTTGTCTCCATTTTGAACCCCGCTGCAATTTTCGTGATCAATACATTTCAGGTTTTTTAGGACTGAATCTTCCTCAATATGCGCTATGTAAGGCGTGGATTTTGTCTGAATATCGAGGAGCCCATGGCCATCCTCTGTCATTGAAGTACTTATTGTTACTTTTTCAGTTTTGTCTTCTCTTTTGACTTTGACATCGATAGTTGTACCGCCTTTGTTTTTCAGGGCTTCTTTCATATCAAAGAAGCAAGTAACAGGTTTCCCGTCAATCTCTGTTATTACATCGCTAGCTGTTAATTTGCCGTTGGATGCGCCATTTGGAAGTACAAATCCAATTGCAGGCTGGACAATGTGATAGTCAGGTTTAACAATGTATGTCGACTTCCCGGGGACAATAAATTTATTTGTTAATGTTTTGTTTTCCCTTTGAACTGTTATTTCGACTTCTTTCCCGATGTTTTGGTCAAGAATTTTACTGATCTGTGTAGTTGTAAAAACTCTGATTGAATTGATATTTGCAATGACATCTCCGTGTTTTAATCCGAGTTTTTCTCCAATTGAGTTTGGCATGACTTCAAATATTTCATTGGATGCTTTAAATCCTTTTATTCTGTCCCAGTGGTTTTCAACTTTGAATGTTAAATCTGAGCCGTTTCTTTTGACGGTTACTGGAATCTCTTTTCCTTTCTCATGGGCAAGCATGAGCATCACATATTCATTTGCATGTCTTACCGGTGAGTTGCCAACTTTTGTAATGATATCGCCCGGTTTGATTCCTGCGGATGCCTCAAAAAATGATGGTTCAGTAATTGTCGCATCCTGTACGTTCCTTCCTGCAAGGAAGCTCATGCAGGATAGAGGGATCGCAAGAATGAGATTCATAATCGCGCCCGCAGAAAAGATTTTTAGTTTGACCCACTTGCTTTTTGCGCTGAGCATATATGGTTCAGGTATCGACTCAGCTGTAGAGATTTCTCCCGCAAGCTTCACATAACCGCCTAATGGTATCAGAGAGAGCCGGTATTCTGTCTCTCCCACTTGTTTTTTCCAGATGATGGGGCCGAAACCTACAGAAAATGCTTCTGCTCTGACTCCGTTTCTTCTCGCTACAATAAAATGTCCAAGCTCATGGATAATTATTATTAATCCTAATCCGAGTATTATAAGCAAAATATTTATCATTTAATTGTGTTTTACAAGTTCAGATGTTTCTTTTCTAACATTTGAATCGACATCAAGTATATCACTGATCGTTTTTGGTTCCACTGGTTTATGATTATTAAGGATTTTTTCGATAATTTCGGTGATTTTAAGGAACGGGATTTTCTTTTGCAAAAATGACTCAACTGCAACCTCATCTGCGGCATTAAGCGCGATTGGGAAGCTTCCACCTTTTTTTAGGGCATCAATCCCGAATTTTACTGCTGGCGTCCATCCGTTGACTTCATCAAATGTTAGTTGTTTGATCTGATGAAAATCCATACGGTATTTGGGACTGATGTTTCGATTTCGATTTCCATTTATCATGGCCTGTTTTATGGGAATTTCCATCCTTGGCAGACTCATTTGAGCGAAAAAAGCGCCATTAGGATATTCTATCATTGCATGAATTATGCTCTCAGGGTGTATAACAACTTTTATTTTGTCGCCAGGGACATTAAAAAGATAGCTTGCTTCAATGACCTCAAATGCTTTGTTCATCAGCGTGGCAGAATCAATTGTTATTCTTGCTCCCATTTTCCATATAGGATGATTGAGTGCCTGCTTAGGTGTGACATTTTTGAGTTGGTTCCGTGAATATGTCCTGAAAGGTCCACCTGAAGCAGTTAAATAAATCCGTGAAAAGTCTGTACCGTGAGCATTTATCAGGCTGAATAATCCAAAGTGCTCACTGTCGAGTGGAACTATCTGTGTTCCATGTCTTGCCGCCTTTTTCATAAACAATCGGCCGGCGAGGACTATAGATTCTTTGTTGGCAATCAGAAATCTTTTACAAAGTTTTATAAGTTCATAATTGAGTCTTAAGAATGTTGTTCCGATAGTCGCGCCGATGATCGTATCAATTTTATGTTTATCACTGATTTCTAGAATATCATCAGCGTTGTTGAGAAGTTTTGTCCCGTTCAGATGCATCTGATTTCTGAGTTTTTTGTAAGAAGAGGAATCCCGTATAATAGCATATCTGGGATTGTACTTTGTTATCTGTTCTGCAAAAAGTTTCCAGTTTTTGTTGCAGATGATGGCCAAAATTTCACATTCTTTCAAACTTTCGGATACTTTAAGAGCTCTTGTCCCGATTTCTCCAGTTGAACCTAATATTGCCAGCTTCATGATAACCAGGGTATTTTAATGCATAGCAGGGAAATATCAAATGTTATGGTCAGGGAATTGTGATGTTGAGTTCTTCGGGTGAATCTTCCAAGACGTTTACAGTTTCTTCAAATACGATTTGATACGTGCGTGTAGCGCTATTGTATGCCTTGAATTTAAGAGTGTTCATTCCGAGGTCTAAAACGCATTGTCCTTGAAATGTATAAGTTTCGGATGGATTAATGCAGTAAATGTATGAACTCTTTTGTGATTTCTCCGAACTTATTTCTACTACGATAAACCCGCTCATGTATTTTGGAAGAGTATCTTCGTTAAACTTATCTTCATCATCAGGATCTTTTACAAATTTTTCTACTTCAACCTCTGTCATCACAGACTCCGCAAGATCTTTAGACACCCTTGCATTGATTTTGCAGATCTTGTAGGCAAGTTTCTGTTTTTTTAAGGTGAATTTGGGTTGTTCTCCGATTTTAGCCGTTGCAGTCAAAGATTCATATCGCGGGTGCGCTATGGTCAAAAATACTTCTTCATCTAAAAGCCCTTTCAATATAAATGCGCCTTCATTATTTGTAACGGCAGAGGTGTACAACTGCCCGGCTACTCTCTGAAAAGCGCTGATTGCTGCTTGGTGAACAGGAACTCCGATCTCATCAGTTATAAGTCCTGACAGCTCAAGATTTCCTTTTTGTAAGATAATTGTATAAGTCTTTAACTCATTTGGTTCAAGTTTTGTGGAGGTTTTCCAGTACTTGTAACCGTTGGCAGAGCAGGTGATCTCTATTTCGCACGCTGCAGGTACGCTGCATTCAGTGTAATTTGTTGATTCGTTTGGCGGTAGTTCCGCACTTCGACTGATTGATGCAGATTTCGATATTCCGTTTACCGTGAAGTAAACTTGTACGAATGGAGCCGCTCCGTCATCCGTTGAGTATATTAACTTAACTCTTGCGGAAGGTTTGCATGTTAGCGTAACCTCAATTTTGTCCGTATTTCTATTGATTTGAAACTGTTTTTTGTCGATGCAGTAATTTCTTTGTTGTTCTAAGTTTGTATTGAGCTGTGATGTAAGAATTGCAATAAACTCATTTGGATCATTCAAAGTCTTAAGAGATATGGAGTCGGTTAATTCGAAAAAAATAGTGTAATTTTCTTCACCCTCAGAAAAAGGGTAGTCGAGTTCAGCTGTGAACACCCCATTATTATCAGTCGTAATTTGGTTGTAATATAAGTAGCCGAGACCTGCCTGCAATTGATCTTGAAACGCCTTTGTTTGTTCCTGATCCGGAATGCGGTTAAACGCATTCATAAAACAAAAGAGTGCTTGACGGGAACTGTCTTCTATCGGAGAAGAAATAACTTGTTTTGCATTCTCTGTAGATTTCGGGCTGTTTACATAAAGTAAAACAGTGGAGTTAGGAATCCCGGTGTTGTTAAGATCTGTTACTTTACCTGAAATCTTGATTTTCTTCGCTAAATTGAGGGTTTTGTCAGATTCAGATACCTGATGTTCGCTTCGAATTTCATCTTCAGTTTGGGTATTCTTAGCTGTTGTTCCAGCTGGAAGTTTGTCATTTGTTGAGGTATCAGTTTTATGAGTAATAACATCACTGTTTTCAATAGATAGTTTTGAAAAATAGAGTGCCCCCGCAATCGCTAGGATCACAATTGCTAAAATAATTAAATTTTTAGTCATCTATAGGATTACACTCTATCCTTAATCCTTACTTATGACGTAGTTATATGCAACTTTTGTTAGTATGCAAGCGAGATTTATCCAGAACCATTTTTTAAGCTTTGCTTGACTTAATTGGTTACTTGGCAGTAACTGACCAGATGCGTTTATTTCGACTTGGAATTAACTGTCTGATTTGTGGGTACATTTATTGCAATGCAACTGAGATGATTCAGGAATCAGACCTCCAAAAGATTTGGCTTATGGGGATTTTCAATAAAGAATCATTAATAACTGAGAATGGATCGAAACTAGATATCATTTTTGAGGGGATCCTGAACAGGGGACAAGGTCCGGATTTTCGATATGCGAAGATCTATTTAGATGACAGATTAAAAATAGGCGATATTGAACTTCATCTTCATGCTGAAAGTTGGTATGAGCATGTTCATCATCTCAATGTGAAGTATGAGAACGTTATTTTGCATGTTTGTCTCTACCGGGGGGATGATGATGCTAACATCATCAAAACTCATACTCATAAAAATGAAATACCTGTTTTAATTCTCCAACCATATTTATATGAAGGTATTCATCAGACAGCGCAGATTGTTAAGATGTTTTTCGCTGATAATCGGAATGTTCTTGAATGCTATGGTTGTAAATGGTTGAAACAGCGGATTCAGCATTTTACTATATTGTTCAAAAGATATCGGGTTGCTCAGGTTTTGAGTGATGGAATCGTCGAGTCAATTGGGTATCCTTCAAATAAATTTGTCATAAATTACCTGACTAACCAGCATAAGAGAAAATTGCTTGTACGGAAAGGCTCTAATCTTCCATCTATACAGAATAGGTTGGATAGTATTAATGGCAGCTCTATTTTAAATCAAGATGCTTTGAATTCTTTTGTAAATAAATTGGAAGATAGGAGGCTGGTAAAGATGAACTGTGTGCGTATGGAGAGAATGCTTTTGGACGATTTAGCTGCAATTATTACTATGGGTTTAAAGAAAGAGAAATTCAGGATAATTCTTTATAATGTGTTATGTCCTTCGATGATAGCGTACTTTATAAATACAAGAAGATTTGAGGAAGCTGGCATGATTAAGTTGTTGTATCAGAAGTGCCGCGCATTATTGCCGAATAGAAGAACAAGGGCTGTTTTAAGTTCGAATGTGAATTTCATTGGTGTGAGTGAGAACCCTTCGAATTTATTGTCATATTTTGGCCTGATTTACTTGTCAAAAAATATCGAAAATATATAAAGCGATCGCTCAGTTAAAGTTTATTGCGTTTTGGAGCTGTTAAATATTTTTCAAATTTGTATGAATCTTTTTTTGGAAGAAGCACTTTAAATCGGATATTAGTGCTGCTTGATTTTTCCTCCTTGACAGAATATTTTTCGTGAAGTTCAGCTATTGTTTTAGGATCATCAAATGGTATCGTCAAATCAATTTCTGCCAGAAGACCTGACACGTGAGAAAATATTGCCGATTTGAGCAGGCCGATATCAATGTTATTTTTCGCGCTTATGAAAACAGCATTTGGATATTTCCTTTTGATGTTATTGATTTCGAAATTGTTAAGTTTATCAAACTTGTTGAATACGGCTATTGTGGGCTTTTCAAAGCAATCAAGTTTTTTCAATACCTGGTTTACTGAATCAAGATGTTTTTCATAGTTCAGACTGGAAACATCCGTGACATGAATGAGTAGACCGGATTGCTTAATATCTTCGAGCGTAGTTAGAAATGAATTGATAAGGTGGTCAGGGATGTTGCTGATAAATCCGACTGTGTCATTGACGAACACTTTTAGATTGCCCTCGATTTTCAAAAGAGCGCTTTTGGTGTCAAGGGTGCTGAAGGGAGTACTGCTCGTAATAACATTGCTTTCAGTCAGGCGGTTAAAAAGCGTCGATTTACCCGCATTTGTGTATCCGATAAGTGTTATAATGAAGTATTCACTCGTTCTTTTTCTAAGGAGAATCTTCTTTCTTGACTCGATTTTATCTATTTCTCTTTGAAGATTTTCGATCTGTCTTTTTATCGTCCTTCTGTCATATTCGATCTGCTTTTCACCGGGGCCTCTTCCTGCAAATTTCCCTGTGCCGGCGCCCATGCCAATTTGAAACTGATCTAATCCCCGTCTTTTACCGACAAGTCTGGGCATTTCGTACTGCAGCCTGGCAAGTTCTATCTGTAGCTTAGCCTCCTGTGTTCTCGCATTTTTCCTGAAGATTTCGAGGATTAACTCGCTCCTATCGTAAATGTCTATGTCGCTCCCAAGCATATTCTGCAGATTTTTCAGCTGGCTTGCAGACAGTTCGAAATTGAAGATTGCAACGCTGATATTTTTACTGATGATAAAATCTTTTATTTCCTTAAGTTTACCGCTTCCTATTAATGTTGCAGGATCCGGTTTATCTTTTTTTTGAATAGTAATTTCTGATATATCAAGCGCGCATGTTGCGGCAAGCGTCTTTAATTCTTCAATTGTATCATCGAGATTTTCCTGCGGAATTCTAAAGATAGGAAAAATACCGAGCGCTTTGGTCAGATTGTTCATTTATGGAGAAGTGCTGCCAGAACCTTTAAATCTTTCATTGAAGTAAGTTTAAGATTTAAACCTCCGGATTCTATGAATCTTACATCTTTTCCCGCAAGAAGCGGAATGTAGCAGTCGTCAGTTATTTCGGAACTTTTATTTTTGAATCTATTCAGAAGCCTCGAAAATTCTTTAAATTGGAAGATCTGAGGTGTCTCAGTTATAAAGATAGCGTCTCTTACAAGATTTCTCGTCAGCTTGTCTCCGGCTGTTTGTTTGATACTCTCAGTAAGTCTTCTTCCGACCACACATGATCCGAATTTTGAGGCTTTTTTTATAGCGGCCTTTATTGTTTTGGAGTCAATGAGCGGTCTGGCGCAATCGTGAATTACAACCAAATCTGTTTCAGATGGGCAGTGCGCTATAGCTTGTTTCATGGAATCAAATCTTTCTTTTCCCCCAATAATTATTGAGAGTTTATTGTATCTTTTAAGAAGTTTATGTTTAAGCCTGTTAATCTTTGATGGAGTGAAAAATGCCGGAACAGTCATGATAACTGTCTTCACATCTTTCAATTTGTGAAATTTTAAGAGTGAATACCTGTAGAGCTCCTGACCCCCAAGTTTTATAAATGCTTTTGGGGTTTTAATATGTAATCTTTTACCTACACCGGATGCCAGAAGAATTGCTGAAATGTTCATTTGGTGTATTATCATTTATTTGATGAGCAGATTAAGAGATTTCGGCTATAATTTGTCAGATGAGAAAATAGCATATTTTCCCGCCAGTCCGCGCGATTCCTGCAAACTGCTGGTTGTGGATAGAAGGTCAAAGAAGGCAATTGCTGACACGAAATTCACGCTAATTTCGAAATACCTGGAACCAGGATCGTTACTTATACTCAATGATTCGAAGGTGGTAAAAGCAAGATTATATTTGAACAAGCAAACCGGCGGTAAAATAGAACTTTTAATAGTAAGCGCAGTTGATGAGTTTATCGCTAAATGCCTTGTAGATAAAAAAAGATTAGGAAGGCACAGAGAATTGCTATCTAATAAATTCAAATGTGAAATCACTGGTATTAATAATGATGGGACAGTTTGCGCAAGCTTTGATAGACCTGTAAATCAAATAATGTCAGAATTCGGAGTCATTCAGTTACCTCCATATATTAAAAGAAATGAGACCAGGAATGATGAAATATGGTATCAAAATATATACGCGGAGAAGAAGGGATCAATTGCTGCCCCAACATCTGGATTGCATTTTTCGGAGAGAGTTTTCAGATCACTCTCAAAGAAGCCGATTAAAATTGCAAAAATTACATTACATATCTCTATGGATACGTTTAAACCAATAAGAGAAGATGATCTTAAAAGGCATGTATTGACGGGCGAGTCATACGAAATATCCCAGGATACAGTAAATGAAATAATGAAGGCAAAGGCGGATGGGAGAAAAGTCGTCGCATGCGGTACAAGCGCAGTACGATGCATTGAACATTGGGCAAGGACAAAACAAAACATGGGTTCGGCTGATATATATATAAACCCTCCTTTCCAGTTTTTAATTGTAGATCAAATGATTACGAATTTTCATCAGCCATATTCCTTTCCATTGCTTATGGTATCCGCATTTGCAGGCAGAGATTTGATATTATCTTCTTACGAATATGCGCTTTCAAACAGCTACAGATTTCTTAGTTACGGCGATGCAATGCTGATTCTGTGAATTCAGCCGCTTCCTGACTCCTGATTTCTGTATTCTTTTAATCAATAATGATTGGTAATCTGCTGGTAAGGCTTTCAGTTGCGAGCTTGTGTAGAATCATATAGGAAAAGGACAGCCAAAAGTCGTGAGGGTTGTAGTTTTCTTCAGATCTTTGTATATCCTGCTCGGTTATTTTGCAGAATGAAACCATCTTTTCAAGATCAACAGGAGATTTCACGGCCTCGTTTTGAATCTTCTGGAGTTCTTTGAGGAGCAACGTTGAGCTTCCTATCGCGATCTGCTCATTGTTTAAGTCTTTTATGAAAAATGGATAATCAAATGATGTCGGAAGATATATTGAATTCCAGCTGCATATATTGGAAAGGTGTTCTGACTGGGGCGAGTGTTGCTGCACGATCTTCTTTAAAGGGGAAAAAAAGCCCGTTTTTTCTATATGGAAGAGGCAGACCCTTTTTGGGACAGATCTGTCATATTCATAATCGACATCGATTTTCTTGAGCCCCTTTCTGATAAGACTTTGTAATTTTGCTGATCTGAATTTTGCTTTAATATATTGATAAATACCGCTTTTTCGCTCATATTTAAGCCGGTAGTCTATGCTCTCCACGCTTGCTCGTATGGATCCTGATTTTTTTCTATATATGATTGTTGTGTCATTTGGCAAGTCTCCAAGCATGTTATTTCCTTCTGTATTTAAATTGACGCAGACTGGTTGTCGGTTTCGTTGTTTTTTTTGAAGGCAGAGGTGTTGGTGCGGGTTTTGATAAACCTCGTATTATCGAGGTTTGTTTTGCTTCATCTTTCTTGAAAAACAGTTCATTGTACCCTTTAGTATGCTCTGTAAGTTGAGTGATAAGATCGGAAGGCGATTGGAATCGCTCCTCTTTTTCTTTTGAAGTCATCCTGTGTATAAAATAATGCATCAAATTTGAAATTCGTTTATTTTTTAGTTCAGCGGAATTAATTTCTTCATAAACATGTTTTGCCATTGTTTCGACATCGGATGCCCCTTCAAATGGAAGTTTCCCCATAATGATGAAGTAAAGTGTAACTCCAAGCGAATATATATCAGATCTGATATCCAGATCTGCCTGACCTTGTATCTGCTCCGGCGACATAAATTGCACTGTTCCTTCAGTATATTCCTGATCAGACTTTCTGTGCCCGATTTTTTCGGCGAATCCAAGGTCGCACAGCTTAATTTTACGGAGTTTTGTTATAAGTATATTTGCCGGCTTGATATCCTTATGTACATAACCCATTTTTTGTATGTATTCCAAACCTTTTGTTATTTCAAGTATCATTTCAAGCGCAATATTTTCATCGAGTTGATTTTTTTTATCAATTAAATCCTGAAGTGATTCTCCATCTGCAAACTCCATTGAAAAGTAACAAAGATTGTTATAAGTGCCGAAGTCAAGCCCCTTAATCAGATTCTCATGGTCAAAACGTGTCAGGAGTTTTGCTTCATTGAAAAATTTCGTTATAGATCCCTCTGTTACTTTCGTCGGATATAAAATTTTCAGGGCAATAATCTTTCCGAATGGATTCATTGCCTTAAATACCGTTGACATCCCTCCGATTCCAATCTTATCCATTATACGGTATCCTTTTATTGCTTCATTTGATGTATTTCCAGATTGCGGTAATAAAGCGTGGATTTTTGTTACGGTTTGAAAGGGCACATTATTCTCGATTAGAAGTCCTTCTATTGATCGATAATTTCTTTTGGAGATGTTTTGTTTGTATATATTCAGTATGTTGACAGCAGTTTCTTTCTGTAAAATACCTTTTAGAACTGCTGTTTTAAGAAGGTCCACAGCGTATTGCACAAATTAATTATATGTGTTTGTTTGCTTGATGTCTAGCTAAGAGCCATAGATTATGCTTTTACACGTTTTCAGCATTGATAAAATATCCCAGACATATGCATAATCGAATATCCGCTCCTAAAGGGACTAATCTTGTCTGTAAAGGTTGGTCTCAGGAAGCAGCTCTCAGACTACTTATGAATAATTTGGATCCTGATGTTGGAGAAAATCCGGATGAGCTTATTGTATATGGAGGCACTGGAAAAGCCGCGAGAAACTGGAAATGTTATGATGCTATAGTGAGAAGTCTGAAGACTTTGGAAAATGATGAAACATTGCTTGTTCAATCGGGTAAACCCGTTGGTGTATTCAAAACTCATCCATTTGCTCCCAGGGTATTGATATCAAATGCAATGCTTGTGCCTGAATGGGCAACATGGGATGAGTTCAGACGGCTTGATTCGATGGGTCTTACCATGTTTGGTCAGATGACAGCTGGCAGCTGGGTTTATATAGGAACCCAGGGAATTTTGCAGGGAACGTATGAAACTTTTGCTGCTGCGGGTGATAAATATTTTGGGGAAAATCTTTCCGGGAAGGTGATTTTATCTGCCGGGTTGGGCGGTATGGGTGGAGCTCAGCCGCTCGCCGCAGTAATGAATGGAGCAGTTTTTTTAGGGGTTGAAATTGATCCCAAAAGGATTGAGAAGCGTCTCAAAACGGGGTACTTAGACAAATCAACCGAAAGCTTGGAAGAAGCGCTGTCTGAAATTAATAAAGCCAAGAACAGCAAGAGTGCTATTTCGATCGGATTACTTGGCAATGCCGCGGAAATACTTCCAAAGATTTTGAATAAAGGATTTATTCCTGATATTGTTACGGATCAAACATCTGCTCACGATGTGTTGAATGGATATATACCTCATCAGGTTTCATATTCAGACGCGCTCAAATTAAGAAAAACCAATCCAAATGAATATGTAAAGTTATCCAGGGATTCAATAGTTTTACATGTGGAAGCTATGCTGAATTTTAAGCGTAAAGGCTCTGTTGTATTTGATTATGGCAATAATATTAGAGGAGAGGCAAAAGCAAACGGTTGTAATAATGCATTTGAGATCCCTGGCTTTGTGAGCGAGTTTATCAGGCCTTTATTTTGTGAAGGGAAGGGACCTTTCAGATGGGTAGCTTTGAGCGGCAACCCCGATGATATTTGTGCGACAGATAAAGCTGTAATCGAAACTTTCCCGGACAATCAGCCGCTTGTAAGGTGGATAAAAAAGGCGCAGGAAAAGGTGAAATTTCAGGGTCTGCCTGCAAGAATTTGTTGGCTGGGATATGGTGAAAGAGCAAAAATGGGGAAAATTTTTAACAACCTTGTCAGGAGCGGAAAGGTTTCCGCCCCAATTGCAATCGGACGAGACCATCTGGATGCAGGCTCGGTTGCTTCTCCTAACAGGGAAACAGAAAATATGAGAGATGGGAGCGACGCAATCGCAGACTGGCCGATTTTAAATGCGCTTCTCAACGCTGTTTCAGGCGCGAGCTGGGTTTCAGTTCATCATGGAGGAGGTGTCGGAATAGGCAGGTCGATTCATGCAGGAATGGTAATAGTTGCTGATGGTACTAAAGAGGCTGAAGAAAGACTCGAAAGAGTGCTGACGACCGATCCGGGAACAGGTGTTATGAGACATTGCGATGCAGGTTACGATAAGGCAATAGAAGTGGCTAAAAAGACTGGTATTAAAATACCTATGTTAAATAGTTGAAAGTTAGCAGGTGGCAGTTATTAGTTAGTAGCTAAAAGATATGAAATCATTGCTTATTAAAGATGCCGCACAGGTTGTAACACCTCTTGGGACATTCAGTCGTGGAAAAACTATGAAAAATCTAAAGGTTATAAACAATGGATCAGTTTATATTGAAGGTGAGAAGATAAAGTCTGTTGGATCACTAAAGGATATCGATAGGAATATAACCGGAAATCCAAAGATTGTTGATGCACGCGGAAAAATTGTCATACCCGGTTTTGTTGATTCTCATACGCATCTTGTATTTGCAGGTACAAGAGAAGAGGAATTTATAATGCGTTTAGCAGGGATGAGCTATCAGGAAATTTCAAAGAAGGGAGGCGGGATATTGAGTACGGTTAAAAAAACCAGGACTGCATCAAAAGATGAGCTTTTTGAGATCTCGAAAAGTTATGTCGATAGCGCTGTGAAAAATGGAACGACAACCTTAGAAATTAAAAGCGGATATGGTTTAGATGCGGAAAATGAATCAAAGATTCTGGATGTTATTGCAGATCTCAATAAAGAGTGTGACATAGATATTATACCGACTTTTATGGGCGCGCATGCAGTTCCTTCAGGTCGGTCTAAAGATCAATATGTTAATGAAGTGATTGAAATGATTGGCGCGTTGGCTGATAAAGCGAAATTTTGTGATATTTTTTGTGAGGCAGGCTATTTTGATATCGAAGACAGCAGAAAGATACTTAACGAAGCTGGAAAACACGGATTGAGCTTAAAAATGCACGCTGATCAATTCACCAATAATAATGGGATCAAATTGTCGGTAGAGCTCGCTGTTACTTCCGTAGATCATCTTGAAACAATATCAAATGATGAAATCAGGTTGTTGGCACGATCTAAAGTGGCAGCCGTTCTTACTCCGGGAGTCTCATATTTTTTGAATTATGGTTACCCTCCTGCAAGAAAGCTCATTGATTCAGATTGTATTGTATCAATTGCTACAGATTTCAATCCCGGTACTTGTATGTCTATTTCTATGCAAATGATGATTTCGATCGCCTGTACTCAGATGAATATGATGCCGGATGAGGCGATAACTGCGGCGACTCTAAATGGCGCATATGCGCTTGGTTTGACTGATAGAGGATCGATAGAAGAAGGGAAATTGGCAGATCTTGCAGTTCTTAATATCTCTTCATATAAAATGCTTCCATATTTTTTTGGGATTAACCATGTTGTTAGTATTATTAAAAATGGAGAAGTTATCTTTTAGATGAGCATATTTGATTTAACTTTAAGACCCTCACCTGACGTATTCTTTAAAAAAGGGGATCCAAACGACATCAGATTGGGGGAAATAGCAGAATATGAGTCTGAGGAAAGTTATGAAAAGTCAGATATTGTTATTCTCGGTAGTCCTCAAGATGAAGGTGTCAAACGAAATAAGGGCAGATCAGGTGCGCGCGCTGCTCCTTTCGAAGTAAGAAAATCTTTCTATAAACTTGTTTGTGCCCCTGAAA